>JBGTCC010000620.1:0-5372 GCA_041749055.1 Thermodesulfobacteriota bacterium
TTCCGTTATTCGAAAAGTGCGTCGGGGAAATCTTCGCCGGGCTGAGCAAGGACAATCAGAAACAGCTGTCGGCGTTATTGCGGCAGCTCGATCATGAACCCGCGGCGAAGTGACCTGCGGGCGGCGATGGACAAATCGCCATCTCTCAATATCGATTCTTAGCTTTCATTGTTTAGACGTCAAAGGGCGGTTGTCAGAGGTCAGACGGACGATGCTCCGTTTGATTGACACCGAATATTGGCAAGTTATAACAGTTTAAACCTTAACTAATTTCTTAGGGGATAATTTCCGTGGCAGACGAAAACAACAAACCGCTGGGACTCGAACGAGTTAAAAAATGGCTTTATGCCAAGGGACTCGACGAGCGCAGCAGCGGCTGTGTGCTTTGCGGCTCGTGCTATGGCCATGGGCCGGCCAATCCGATGGAGGATGTGCCTGGGCCGAAAGAAAAATGTCCACCCTACGAGTACTACAAATTTCAGCGTCACACGCCGAAGTCACGCTGGCTGATGGCGCAGCGGGTGTTTCACGGTCTCGATGGGATCACGCCGGAGTTGAAAGAGGTGATGTACGCCTGCACCAATTGCCTGATGTGCCAGGAGCTCTGCGGCGTGCGCGGCGACGGTTACGGGCCATGGGATATCACCGTGGCGATGCGCGAGGAAATCACCGAAAAAGACGGTCCATTGCCGGCGCACCGGCCGATTTACGATGGACTGCAACAACATGACAGTCCGTGGGGGCAAGCCACGCGCGGCGCATGGGCCGCAGGCTTGGGACTAAAACAACTCAGCGACGGCAAAGCCACGACGTTACTATTTGCCGGCTGTTCGGCGGACCGCGCCAGCGGGCAGGGCGGCGCCATCGCACTGGCCATGCTGATGGAAAAGGCCGGCGAGGATTTTGCGATTCTCGGCGGCCGGGAAAAATGCTGCGGACTGTACGCCTTCGATCTCGGTTTCCGCCGCGAGTACGAGCGATTAAAAGACGCCAATCTGGCGGCGTTGACGCAAGCGGGCGTCAAGAAAGTGGTCGTGGCTTGCGGCAGTTGCCAACGCATCTGGCGCGAGTACGCCAAAGAAGCGCGCGGCTTTGAAGTGATGCATGGCGTCGAGTTCGTCGCCCGGGCACTCCAAGCCGGCCAGATCAAGTTTACTAAGCAGATTGACCAGAAAGTAACTTACCACGATTCTTGCCATCTCGGCCGTGGCTGCGGCGTTTACGATCCGCCGCGGCAAATTCTCCGGGCGATTCCGGGTTTGCAAGTCGTCGAGATGGAGCGCAATCAGCGCTGGGCTTGGTGCTGCGGTGGCGGCGGCGGCGCGCCAGAGGCCGATCCGGAAATGGCGCAGTGGAACGCCGCGGATCGGATGCGCGAAGCGCGCGTCAGCGGCGCCGAATTGATGCTCACATCGAGCGCGTTGTGCCAACGGTCCTTCGGCGAGTTGCCCGATGGCGGGCTGCCGACCGCAGATTTACTCGAGTTTATTTTACCGGCGCTTTAATTTTTTAATTTATGGTCAAAGAACCGCACTTCACACCGCAACGTATGCTCAACATGCTCGGGCTCAAGGCGAACTCGCTCGGCCCCTACGCGCTGGTTCCCGGTCCGAAGGAACGCAGTGAGATGATGTTGAAGCTTTTAGATCAGCCGCAAAAGAGTTTCACTTTCCTTGACTACGAGATGCATACCGGCGGGCTCGGCGGCAAGCGCGTCAGCATCGGCAACGGCGGCCGCTACGCGCCGGACACGGCGATTACCACTGAAATTCTTTGCGGCGCCGGCGCGGAATCTTTGATCCGTGTCGGCAGCTGCGGCTCGCTGCAAGACCACGTCAAGATCGGCGATCTGGTGATCGTCACCGGTGCCCTGCGCGGCGACGGCACCTCGCGCTACTACGTCGCCGAGAATTTTTCCACCGTAGCCGACGCGAGTATGATCGTGGCGTTGAAGCGGGCGGCGGAGGATTTAAAAGTTCGCTATCATCTTGGCTGGATCTTCACCACCGACGCATTGTTTCAAGAGACGCCGGAACTGATCGACCAACTGAACCAGCAAAACGTTTCGAGCATCGACATGGTGACCTCAACCTTCTTGACCGTCGCGCAGGTGCGCGGCAAAAAAGCCGGCGCGGTGCTGGCGGTGTCGGATGAATGTCTCCATGGCAAGTTCGGCTTTCGCGATCCGGTATTTTTCGCAGCCGAGCAGAAGACCATCGAAGTGGCGTGCCAAGCACTCCAATACCTTTAATTATCTCTTTTCATTGAGCTACGAAAATGAGCATCGTCCAAAGTCCGCTGTTTGAACCAGTTCTATGGGACGATGAGGCCTTCAAGATTCTCGACGAGATTCAAATCCCGCAAAAACTCGAGTACATTGAAGTGACTGAGGTCGCCCAGGCGCTCGATGCCGTGCGTGAAATGAAGACCCGCGCCTACGGCCAGGTGCTGACCTTTCTCTACAGCAATGCGCTGGTGGCGCAGCAATACCAGGGCGATAACCCGGCGCCGCTGCGTCAGCGCTTGGCGCAGTTAACCCAGCAGTTTTGCGACGTCCGTCCGACGTTCGATTTTCGCGGTCTGGGCAGCTTCGTCGATGAGTTTTTTGACAAGTTACCGGATAACGGATCAATTGGCACAACTATCGCGCGGTTGGCGCGCGAGTTTGGCGGGCAAATCACCCGGGCGCGCAGAGCCCGGGCCAAACGCACCGCTGTGATCCTAAACAGTCCGGCGCGGGTGTTGACCCATTGTAACATCAGCGGCGAGTTGGTCGCGGTGGCGGCTTACTGCAAAGAGCTCGGCAAAGAGTTCTCCGTCATCGCCACCGAAACCCGGCCCTACTTGCAGGGCGCGCGGCTGACCGCTTGGGAATTGGCTCAGGCTGGAGTGAAAGTTTCTTTGATCCCCGACTGCGCGGTGGCGCAGGTGATGGCGCAGGGTGAAGTCAACGCTGTGATCGTCGGCGCCGACCGGGTGGCGCAAAACGGCGATGTCATCAACAAAGTCGGCACCTACCCCATTGCGCGCATGGCCAGAGTGTACGGCGTGCCGTTTTACGCGTTGGTGCAAGATCCGCGTTCCTTGGGGCGCGGTGCCGATGTGCCGATTGAAGAGCGGCCAGCCGAAGAGCTGCTGATTTTTCATGGCCGAGCTTTGGTTGCCGGAGGTCTCCAACAATTGCAGGTGCGCTATCCATCCTTCGATTTGACGCCGGCGGAATATATCACCCAGCTAGTCGGTTTCGACGGTTTGTATACGCCGGAAAGCTTTCGGCGCAAATACCAGTTGAGCGCACCAGTCGATTCGACTGTGCCAAAGGGCAAAGGTAAATATCTATTAATCTATGGTGTGCCGCCGACGAGCCAGTATTCTTTCTTACTTAGTTCTCTGAAGGCGGAACGAGCTGAGAGCCTGTTAATTCCCGAAATGCGCCCGGAGCTATGGGGCGCGCGCGTGATCGTAGCAGAATTGCTCAAGCGCAATGCCCCGACCACGCTGATATCCGACAACACGATGGGCACGCTGTTCGCTCACGGAGAGATCGCCAAACTCTGCTTTTTCTATGACAGCTTGGCCGCCGCGGGACCGCAAGGGATTTGCGGTTCGCTATTGGCGGTGCAGTTGGCGCATTTGCATGATGTCCCTATCGAGCTGTTTAGCAGCGAAAGTCGCACAGAATCGACCGCTGATAGCGATGTGACGACCTTGCTCGGTGAGCCGATTTGTCCGGCCGGCGTCGCCGTACGAACCGTTGGGTCGGAAGTCGTGCCCTGGGCTTTATTCAAAAATTAGCTAAGGTTAACCCGTGGCTAAAATTGACAGTGAAATAATCCGCTGGGGCAAGCTGCTCTTCGAGCGCCGGCTAATCAGCGGCTGGGGCGGCAATCTAAGTTGTCGTGTCGGCAAAAACGATTTCCTCATCAGCGGCCAGCATGCGCCGCTGGGGTTTTTAACGACGAAAGACTTAGTGCGTATCCACGCCGACGGCAAACCGGTCAGGAAAAGCCAGCGCGCTTCGAGTGAAACGCCGATGCATTTGGCGGTCTATGCCGGCACCGACGCTCAGGCGATCGTCCATGTGCACCCGCCAATGGTGCTGGCGTTCTCGTTGTCGCATGACGACTTTTCACCGCTCAGTTACGAGGAAAAATATACCATCGGCAAGGTGCCGGTGATTTCCCAGGACACGCCGACGGTGACCAAACCGGAAGCGGTGGTTGAGGCGCTTAAATATCATCCGGTCGCGATCATCAAAGGCCACGGCACGGTCGCGATCGGCAAAACTTTTCAAGAAGCGTTTCTCTACACCGACCTGCTCGAAGAAGCGGTGCATTGCCAATTTTTCCAGAACGGCATCGGTGCGGAGGACAAGGTTGATACGCGCTCGTTGGCGCCGGTCACGGTTCGCGCCGCGGTGGGGGAAACCTGCGAGCTTTTCTCGCATGAACATATGACGGCCCTGGTCGAGAGCGCCAACGGCGACAGCGACTTTCGCCAGTTTGGCGCCGACACCACTCTAACGACATCGCTGACATTGCACCGGGAAGAGAATGACGCGGCTTGGACGGTCGAGTTCGTGGGCGGCGAGATCGCCGCCTTGAACAAAAAGTCCGATGGCGACTTTCTCATCAGTGGCAAAGCGGAATGGTGGCGGGCCGTGTTCAGCAACAAGATCGATGCATTCCTAGCGACGCAACAAGGTAAGTTAAAACTAAAACGAGGCGAACTGGCGCAGTTGTCGCGCTGGTACAAACCATTTCAGAGGGCATTTGCGCTATGGCAAACCATACCGATTCACTAGGTTTTTACGCCGCCGAAGTTTTACAGCGGACGGCGGAGCGGCAACCGGACAAGACCGCGATCATCGCCAAGGAAGAGGAGCTGACTTTCGCCGCGCTCAATCAGCGCGTGCAGGCGCTGGCCGGTCACTTGATCGCAGACGGCATTCGCCAAGGCGATCGGGTAGGCGTGCTCTTGCCCAATTCCACGGCGATACCGCTCGCTTATTATTCAACGCAGAAGATCGGCGCCGTCACCGTGATCCTCGACGCGCGTTTGAAGGGCAAAGAGCTAGAAGGCGTGTTGCAGGACGCCGATTTGAAACTGTTGGTGGTGCACCAAACGCTTTATGCGGAAGTCGAAGAAATTTTTAAGCCGATGGCGCCGATTTCCGTGTGGATCGCCGGCGGCACAGGCGAGAATTGTTTCGAGAATCGTTTCACCGCCGGGACCACCGCGGCGAGTTCGGCGCAACTTAAACCTGACGACGATGCCTTGATCCTTTACACCTCGGGCACCACCGGCGAACCTAAAGGCGTGGTACTGTCGTATCGCAATCTGGTGCAGTACCCGATGGTGATGCGTGAAAT
>JBGTCC010000621.1:0-4471 GCA_041749055.1 Thermodesulfobacteriota bacterium
ACAGAAATCGTTTACATATCAACGATTACAATGTGAAATGAATTTCTGCAAGCCTGCAGAAGCGAGCTTGGCGGGTCTTTGGATTGAAACAGCAGCGATGGAGAACGGGAACTTGCTAGGCGCGAATCTCGGCGCGCATGAAGATTATGTACGAGATGCCGAAGCAGATGGCGACCAGGCCGAAGATGGTCGTGATATGTGGCCAGATGAGGATCAAGCTCTGATCGAGCGCCAGCGGCGTCGGTAAGATGCCTTCAGCCTGACTTTGTAACGCCATGCCGAAGACGCGCGCCGCAGGGTTGAGCAAGATGCCGACGCTCTCGTTGAACAATGTACTTGGCGAGATGCGGCCTATGACATTCTCAACGTCAGCGCGGCGCGAAAGCGCTTCAGGGGTGGTCGCATCGGGAACGATCAATCCGGCGATCCCGGAGCTGATGACGGCGACGAACAGCGCTAGGAAAAGCCAAACGGCCATTGAGGCGAGGGCGGCCGTAACGGTTTTCTGGAAAAGCAGCGAGAAGAGCATCGCCAGAGCGAGCCAAAAACCGACGTAAAAAACCCCGACGACGGTGAAGATAATCATGCGCCAAAGTTCTTCGGCGTTGGGTGGAAAGCCCAAGAGGGTGATGCCCAGGCCGATCACCAGGAGCAGGATCGAACCCCATAGAACGGCGACGGTGGTCAGGCCGGCGAAAAATTTGCCATTGATCAGACTATCGCGATAAATCGGTTGTGACAGCACGCGGCTCAAGGTGCCGCGGGCGTATTCGCCGCTGATCGAATCGAAGCCCAGGGTTATACCCACCAGCGGGCCGAAGAAGCCGAGAAATGTTGACAGTGAAAAAAGCGTTTCGCCGCTGGAGGTTAATAAGAGCAGAAACACGTACTGGGATGGCACGGTGTCGGCGTTTTGCCGGATCGCTTGCCCGGTTGCGTAGGCAGCCCATAGCCCGGAAAAGACAATGAGGATCAGCAGAATCATGAACCGGCGGCTGCTAAAATGGTCCGCCAGCTCCTTCCAGAATACAACGCTCATATACTTAGGCCTCGCGGAAGTACTTCAAATAGATCTCTTCCAGAGTGGGATCCTCGGAACGGAGTTGCAATAATTTAAGGCCGCGCCGCGCCACCAGGGCGACGACTTCGCCGCGAACGTCGACAGTGCAACGCAGAAACCAGCCGTGCGCTCGTTGCTCAATTTCATCGATGCCTGTGATGCTCTGAAGTTCGCGGTCCAGGCCTTCCGTGTTGCCGCTCACGTCGAGGAGAAAATTCCACTGACGTCCCTTCAGGATGGCTTTACCTAGCTCGTCCATCTCGCCTTGGACTATGAGCTTGCCTTTGACGATAATGCCGACGCGGTTGCAGATTTGCTGCACCTGCTGCAGCTGATGCGACGACAGCATGACCGTGAGACCGTGGTCGCGATTCAAATTCTTAATCAATTCCAGTATCCGGATTGCGCCGTCGGGATCGATACCTAAAGTGGGCTCATCAAGGATAATGGCGGTCGGTTTTTTCACCAGCACTTCGGCGATGCCGAGGCGCTGCTTCATGCCTCGGGAAAATTCCTTGACCAAGCGCCGGCCATCCTCGGCGAGACCGACTTGCTCCAGGACCTCCCCGGTACGCCGCTGCGCTTCGTCCTCGGGGATGCGATTCAAGCGCGCCATGTAGAGCAGATTTTCACTCGCGCTCATGTCATCGTAGAAACCGGGATTCTCCGGCAAATAACCGACGCGCTTTTTGACTTCCAGAGACTGTCGAGTCGGATCGAAGCCGCACACCGAGACCTCGCCTGAAGTCGGCTCGGTGAGCCCCAAGAGCATCAGGATCGTCGTCGTCTTACCCGCGCCGTTGGGACCGAGGAAGCCAAAGACTTCGCCTTCCTCGACGGTGAGATTAAGCGCGTTCACCGCGAATTTTTCGCGGTAGCGCTTGGAAAGATTTTTGGTATCGACGACGGCGCTCATCTACGACCCAAGCGGAAAAATACTATTCCCAAACCGATCACGACCAAACCGACGATGGCGAAACCGAGCCAACCCCAGATGGTCGGCGTCGACACGGTGACGCGAAAGTCCACCGACTTGGTCAGGTCGGCGGAGTTAGCGGTCAACGTCATCATGTAGTCGCCGGCGATGGTACGATCCGGCGCCAATAGTTCCATCTTGATCTGGCGCACTTCGCCGGGAGCCAAGGCGTCGATCTTGTCAGGCTTGAATTCAACCGACCACTTGTCGCCCGGCTTCTTAGTTACGAAGCCGAGATTCCGTACTGGCGCCGTGCCGGCGTTGCCGACGACAAAATCGATGGGGGTTTTGTTGCCCGCCGTTATCGCCGCATTGAGCGTGCCGGCAAGCGAACCCATCTTGAGGTCTTGGGTGCCTTTGAGCGAAACTTTGATGCTGGTCGAGGCTTCAAACGCGCCCGCGCGCGCTTGAATAGTAACGGGAAATTCTTTGGCTTCGGCATTGAATGGCGTGTCGACTTCGACGCTCAAAGTCTCCGAGCCGTTTTCTTTTATTTGGATGGATGAAATCTGCTGGTCGCCGTACTGCGGCTTGAAGCGCACGTTCCAGCCTGGCGGGGTCTGGGCTACCAATGAAGTCGGCAGCGGTTTGTTGGTTTCGTTCTTGAGATCGACAGTAAATTTTAACGTCTGGCCGGAGCCGGTGCTGAGAACGGGATACTGGCTGCTTAATTTTATGCCACCCGTTTCAATTTTCTTGGTACTCACTCGATAACTGATATTTTCGACGTACTGGGTGGAACCTCTAAGGTCTTTGGCGGTGATCTTGATGGCATAGGTTCCCGGTTTGGCGTTTTCCGGCACCTTGGCTTTTAACTCGAGGGTCGTTGATTTGTTTGAGTTTTGATCGCCGCCTTGAACCATCACGGAACGCACTGGAAAGCTCGGGTATCGCGAGTTGAAATTAATATCCCATCCGGCGGGTACGCCTTCGATAGTCAAACTCACCTCGACGGGGTCCCTCGTTCGGTTAACCACCTCCGCATCCATCGTGGTGTCTTGGCCTTGGCCCACGGTGAGATCCTTGAAGGGAAGTATTAAGTTGAATGACTCCTTGGACGGCACCGCGGCAGGTGATACCGCCGGCTCAGCAGCCGAGACACTTGAAACTAGATGGGTTGAGGCGATCAATGTCCATGCAAGCGCGTAAATAAAAAAGCGCGGCCGGGTACGTGCAGGCCCGATCCTCATAAAAAATAACCCCCTCAGCAATAAAATTTGATTCTGATCAATAACCATTAAGTGCCTTAGCGTCAAGCTCTTTGTGAGAATTATGTTTTGCCCAACTGGCGCAGCCCCTCGTAAAGCACGATGGAAACCGCGTTGGACAAGTTCAAACTACGCACGCCTTCGCCGCTCATGGGGATGCGTAAAGCGCAGTCGGTCTGGTCCCGCCACATGGCAGCTGGCAAGCCGCGGGTTTCCGGGCCGAAGACTAGAAAGTCACCTTCAGCATATCGTATAGCGGTATAAGAAGTCTCCGCTTTCTTGGTGAAATAGAGCAGTCTTGCCGGTTTCGCCTTGGCGAGAAACTGTTGCCAGTCCTTGTGCACATGGAGGTCGACAAACGGCCAATAGTCCAGACCTGCGCGCTTGAGATGTTTGTCGTCGATTTTGAAACCCAACGGTTCGATCAAATGCAGCGGCGTCAGGGTCGCGGCGCATAAACGCGCCACACTGCCGGTGTTGGGTGGAATCTCCGGTTCGAAGAGGACGACCTGCATGGTTAGTTTTCCAAAACCAAAGTCACCGGCCCGTCGTTGACCAGGGTCACTTTCATATGGGCTTGAAATTGGCCGGTGGCAACGCTTAGTCCGGCGGCGCGCAGACGCTTGGCGAATTCTTGATAGAGATCCTGCGCCAGCGCCGGTGGCGCGGCTTCGGTGAAGGAAGGGCGGTTGCCTTTGCGGCAGTCTCCGTACAAAGTGAACTGCGAAACCACCAGGATCGCGCCGCCGCAATCAATTACTGAGCGATTCATTTTGCCGAATTCATCCGCGAAAATGCGCAGATTTTTCACCTTGTCGGCGAGGGCAGCGGCGTTTTCCTGGTTATCATCCTTGCCGACGCCAAGAAGAATACACAAACCGGCACCGATCCGGCCGACGGTTTGGCCGCCCACGGTGACACTGGCCTCGCTGACTCTTTGAATTACCGTACGCACTTGTGCTCTAGATCGGGCATGGACGTAGAAACGAAATTGTTAACAGAGAACCGCTATGGTCTCAACAATTAGACTAATGATCACAACTAGATTTCTCGTCTTCTGTTCGGTGGCCTGGCTCTTGTTCGACGGCGCTATGCTTGCCGCGGCGGCGGATACCGCGGGCAGTGGTAAGGTTGTTGGCATAGTGAGCGTCGCCGGAGTAGCGGAGAAGCCCAAGCCGCTGCCGGTGTTCAAAAGCCGGCCATTTTGCGGCGCGACGGTGGCCAACG
>JBGTCC010000622.1:0-5103 GCA_041749055.1 Thermodesulfobacteriota bacterium
TTGCCACGCTTCATCGGCCGAGGGGAACAGCTCTACTTCTTCCACTTGCCCGCCCAACTGCTCGACGATCTCGGCAAATCCTTCTTTGCTATCGTCATCGGTGCGCTGCCACATCGGCGTCTTGATAAAAGCGAACATCGGCGCCAGCGGCGGCTCTTCGATGGAAATAGTGGTGAACGGAATCCGCGCCCGCGGCTGGCTGTCGGGATCGTTTTCATCGTAGGCGACCAACTGCTCGGCGAGGAGCGCGATATCGTCAATGGTCCGGGCGAACAGCCCGACATGATCGAGCGTCCGCGACAGCGGCGAAACACGATGGCGCGAAATCAATCCATGAGTGGGTTTGAAACCGATGACGCCGCAATATGCCGCCGGCCGAATCGTCGATCCGGCGGTCTGGCTGCCGATGGCGAGCGGCACCATGTGCGCCGCCACCGCCGCCGCCGAACCGCTCGAAGAACCGCCCGGCGTATGCTCGGGGTTATGCGGATTGCGGGTTTTGCCAGGGTTCAGATAGGCGAACTCCGTGGTCACCGCTTTACCCATGATCACCGCTCCGGCGCCACGCAGCAAAGCCACCGAAGTGGCGTCGCGCGACGGTGCGCGTCCGGCATGAATTGGCGAGCCATATTCCGTTGGCATGTCGGCAGTGTCAAAGATATCTTTGATCGCGACCGGAACGCCGTGCAACGGCCCGATCGGCTTACCTTCGAGACGATACTGATCCAGCGCGCGCGCTTGGGTGAGCGCATAAGCGGGATCGAGAAATGCCCATGCTTCAACTTGCCGATCGATTTCACGCACGCGCGCGAGACAAGCTTCGACCAATTGTTCCGACGTAATCACGCCGTCGCGAATCAAGCGCGCCGCTTCAGAAGCGCTAATTGAGTGCAGTTTCGACAGATCCATCGGGTGTGTACGGATCGAACCTTCCTAACGTTTTGAACGACTTGAACGGTTTGAACAGATTGAACTTCGTTTCGGTCAATTCCCATACAGAAACCGCGGCAGCCAAAGCGTCATGCCGGGCCAGATATACATGCAGGCAAGGCATAGTATAACGATTAGCATGTAGGGCATCATGCCGGCGAAAATCTGGTTGAGGGTCACATGCGGCGGCGACACGCCCTTTAAATAAAATGCCGACATCGCCACCGGCGGCGACAGGAACGCCGCCTGTAGATTCACCGCTACCATGGTGCCGAAAAGGATCGGGTCCACATCGAAGTGCTTTAATAACGGAATAAAGATCGGGCAGAAGATTACGATGATCTCGGTCCACTCCAGCGGCCATCCAAGTAAAAAGATAATCAATTGAGCGACGATTAAAAACCCCACCGGTGAAAGGTTCATACCCAGCACCCATTCCTCGATAAGGGACTGGCCGCCGTGCAGCGCGAATACGGAGGAAAACAGCGCCGAGCCAATAAATAACCAGCACACCATTGCCGTCGTCTTGGCGGTGAGAAATACCGCCTCCTTGGTTTTTTCCCACATCTCGGTGGAAGTTCTGAGACTCCAAAACCACGGGCCGAAGGTTCCCGTGAACGTTCCACCAAGGGAGGCCGAAACTAAAAGCGTCATTAGGTCGCCGCGTTTCCAGCCGAGCGCAAAGCCGATGATCGCTCCCGGAAGGCTCCAGAACCAGGTCTGACGCGGGTACTTAGACATCACCGCCAAATACATCGCGCCCAGGGCGCCGATGGCCGCCGACTCGGTGGCGGTCGTGATGCCGAACAGGATAACGGCCAACACAACCACGGTGAGTACTCCGAGCGGCACCACGGAAATAACTAACTCTTTCAAGATCTCTAGCTGTTCGCCGTCCATGCGCCAGTAATAGATCACCAGCAAGACTCCGCATAGCGCCGCAGTTATCCAAAACCAGGTGTAGAAACCCTTGGGAATTTTTTCGGCCGCCGACACGACCGACCGTTCAGACGGCGAACCCAATTCCTGCGGCGGGGCGTCGGGGCTCAGTGGCGTTTCTTCGGTTTTGACGTCGGCCCCCGAGCCAAGCTCCTGCGGCGCCTCCGTCTGCATGAGTTCTAAAACTGCGGGGGGTATCGTCAGCGGCTGCAGTCCACCCAGTGCGGGAGATTGCACCACGGCCGGGGCATTATAAATGACGACGTACCACCAAGCGGTACCCAACGATCCCACCGACAGCGCCAGGGGCACCATCACCGCCAGTACGCTTTTAACCACTAGCCCATAGCTTGCCGCTTGGCCGGATGCCGTCTTGGCGCCGCGAACCAAGCTCGGTCGGAACGCCGCCGCGATGAGTCCGCCAACGACGCGCCGTGATCGGCCGCTTTCCAGGCGCTGAACCCAATCCGGCACGCCAATCCGATATTCATCAGCGGAGAGTTTGGGCGCGACCTTCGGGTTGATGATGGCCCAACCCAGGATGTAGAGGAGGTACAGGAACGTGAGGAAAAAGCCGGGCAGCATTGCCGCCGCGTAGAGTTTGACGATCGATTCGCCGGCAACGGCCGCGTAAACGATCAGCATCACTGAGGGGGGAATCAAAATACCGAGGGTGCCGCCCGCGGTAATCACTCCAGCGGCGAGCCGCACATCGTAGCCGGCTTTGAGCATTGGCCGCATGGCGATTACACCCATGAGGACTACCACCGCGCCGACAATGCCGGAGGCAATACCCCAAAAGGCGGACACCATAAGCGTGGTCACGGCGAGGGAGGCGGGAACCCGGCGGAAAGCTAGCTGCACACTGTGGAACATGCGGTCGACCAGCGCTGCCCGCTCCATGATATAACCCATGAACACGAACAGCGGAACCGACAGCAGCGTGTCGTTGGTCATGACCCCGTAGGTTCGGTGCACCATTAGATCGAAAATTTGATTATCGTACCATTGCTGGCCGGAGTACCAAAACGCCAGGTAGCCGAATAACATCCCGAGGCCCATAAGAGTAAAGGCGGTGGGAAAACCCATCATGATCGCGGCCACGACGAGTCCCAGCATGGTGAGACCGATTATGGGATCGCTCACCGACCCCTCCGTTCGCCAACGTCCCGCCGAGCTCGACGGTGCGCCGCCTCTATGGCAACCTGGCGCGACTCCTCGTCAACGAACCGGCTACCGGCAAGTTGTTCCCCGACCACGTCGGCTTCTTCAATGTCATCGAGGCGCGCCGGCCAAGCGCCGCTGCGCAAGCATGAGATACAACGCAGGATCTCGGCAAGCCCTTGGACCATCACCAGTGCGCCGGCGATGGGGATTACCGTCTTAAAATGATAAACAGGCGGCCCCTCTGCGGTGACAGTGGAGTGCTCGCCAATGCGCCAGGAATCAGCCGCGTAACCGTAGCCGGCGTAGATTAGCGCAAGGATACCGGGTAGAAAAAACAACAGATACAGCGCGAGATCCAGCCCAGCCTGCGCCCGCGGCCGAAGATAGATGTAAACGAAATCGGCGCGCACATGGGCGCCCAGCGCCAGCGCGTAGGCGCCGCACATCATAAAAAGCGTGCCATAAAGCATGTTGTTGAAATCGAAGATCCAAGCCGTAGGAGCGTTTAATATGTAGCGCTTGAAAACTTCTACGGACACGACCAGGGTTAGCGCCACGATCAGCCACGCAAAGGCTTTGCCGGACCAGTAACTACAGCGGTCGACGGCATGCAAGAGACTCTCAGTGTTCATAGGGACTCAAAACAGGCCAGCCATCCGCCAAGTGGCGGATGGCTGGCAGGGCTGGGATGGATTACAAAGAACTAGCTCTTTTTAGCAGCCGGGGCTTTTGGTTTGGCGGCCTGCTTTACAAAGTAGTGATTGTAGGCCATGCGCGCGCTGACCTGGGTATCGAGATACCACTTGACCGCGCGCGATGCGAACTGGCGCTGCGACTCCGCGATCTCCTTGAACATCGGGTTCTCGGCCGCCTTCTTCGCCTCGACATCGTCGAAGATATCGAGCTGCTTCTGCAGCACCGAGTCCGGAGTTTTATAGAATCTGACCTTATCCTTGGTCTGCATCTCAATGTAGTCTTTCGAGTAGCGGTCGATCGCCTTCCAAGACATATCGGCGGACGCGGCTTCCACGGCGTACTCGATCAGCGCCTTCATCTTTGCCGGCAGTGCGTCGTATTTCGTCTTGTTGAACATGATCTCGAACTGCTCGGCGTTCTGATGGTAGCTCTGCAGCATGCAGACTTTGGAGACATCGGGAAAGCCGAGCAGACGGTCCGAGGACGCATTGTTGAACTCGGCGGCATCGAGCAATCCCCGGTCCAAGGCCGGGACGATTTCGCCGCCGGGCAGCGCGTTCACCGCCGCTCCCATGCCGGTAAAGAGGTCAATCGATATTCCCACGGTGCGAAACTTGAGACCTTTCATGTCATCGGCCTTGGTAATCGGCTTCTTGAACCAGCCGAGGGGTTGGGTCGGCATCGGCCCGTAGGGAAACGAGACCACGTTGGCGTTGATCGATTTGTAAAGCTTCTCGAGGAGCTGTTTGCCGCCGCCGTACTTGTACCAGGCGAGCAGCGTATTGGCATCCATGCCGTAGGCCGGGCTCGATCCAAACAGAGCGAGCGCCGTCTGCTTACCGTAGTGATAGACGAGCACGCCGTGGCCGCCGTCGAGTGTTCCCTTCGACACGGCATCAAGCAACTGGAAAGCGGGCACAACGGCGCCTGCGGGTAACACTTCAATCTTCAAATCGCCGCCGGTCATGTCATTGACCTTCTTCGCAAAGTCGTTCGCGTACTCGTGAAAGATGTCCTTTTGCGGCCAGGTGCTCTGCCAACGCATCGTGATCGGCCCCGACTGCCCTTTGGCAATCATTGGAAAACCGAGCACGGCCGCGCCGCCAGCTGCCATCGCTGCCTTCAGAACGTTTCGCCGTGAAACTTTCTTCGCTTCTAACATCTCAATCTTTGCTTCTTCCGCCATGGTCTGCCTCCTAATATGAATACAAACGCTGTAAGCTTATATGACAGTCAACTTAATTTAGTCAATCTCGATAACCCCAAGGTTGACACCCTATTTCGCTCTCGGCTACGGTTGCTCCACATGGACAAGCGAGAACTGATTCATGAACTGTGCCGCATTGTCGGCACGCAATACGTTCTAGTCGA
>JBGTCC010000623.1:0-6773 GCA_041749055.1 Thermodesulfobacteriota bacterium
TACCTGGGACGCCACCGATTCGAGACGGTCCGACTCGACGATATAATCCTCGTCGGTGGCGACACGCTCGACATACTTCTTCATCAACTCGGTCTGATTGACCAGGACTTCCAAACAATTATTGATCTCGTGGGACAGCCCGACAGCGATCTCGGCCAGGGTTACTAAACGGTCGCGCCGGCGGATCTCGCGAATGTCCTTGGCAAAGCCGATGGAGCCGGTCTCCTGGCCCTGGTCGTCGTAGATGATCGAAGCAGAAATGGCCACGGGCATCTGTTCGCCGCGCTTGGTTTGGAAAACCGTTTCAAAGTTCCGCACGCGGCCCTTGCCATCGCCGTCGTCGGCACGCATTGACTTCATGACTTTGCGCGCCTCTTGGAGGTTAGGATAAATCTCTAGAACGTTTTTGCCTAAGACTTCGTCATAGGAAAAACCCAGATTCTGCCGCGCGCCGTCGTTGTAGAAGGTGATCGTGCCGCGCTTGTCGACAGAAATGATGATGTCAGGAGAACTCTCAACGAGCTTCTGAAAATATTGAACCGGCAGGGCCATAGGATCAGGCTGTTAAGTTGCATGATAAGTCGAACGGCGCTATCAATGCAAGACCCTATCAGGTGCCCCTCGGAGTGGAGCAGCCCGACTATCCTTACTGGTATCATGGAACCGACGAGGGACATTCGACAACTGACCTGGCTCCTTGCTTGGGCGGTGGTTTTTTGCGACATCGGCACTTCGATCTATTACGTTCCGGGTATCCTCTACGGCAACGTCGGCGATCACACTCCGTTTTTCATCTTGCTAACGACTTTGGGCTTCGTCCCACTCGCCCTGAAGTATATCGAGATCAGTTGGCGTAACCCCGAAGGTGGCGGCGTCGTCACCATCGCCACCAAAGCTTTCGGTCCCATGTGGGGTTGCCTGGGCGGCATGTTGATCACCACCAGTTATTTTCTGACTGCGGCGATCTCCGCGGTCTCGGGCTTCCACTACATCGCTAGCGTGGTGCCCTTCATCGACAGCCATATCATTTTGCTCGCCTGCGTCGGACTCGTCGCCTTGGCGATGTTAAACGTCATCGGAATTCGCGAGAGCGCCACCGTCGCCCTAATCATGGCGCTGGCGGCATTTTTAGTGAACATGGTTGTCGGCGCGGTATCCCTTTGGCAGTTCTCACCGACGCAGTTGTGGCGTGCGCTGGCCAGCTTCACGCCGGATCAATCAATGTCATATCGCGAATTGATGGTTGGCTTCGCAGCCGCCTGGCTGGCGTTCTCCGGATTGGAAAGTATCAGTCAACTGACTCCCAACATGCGCTTCCCGCTGCGCCGAACGGCACGCTGGGCGATGTTAGCTGTGATCGTGACAACGCTTTTGACCTCGCCGTTATTGACCATGTTGTCGATCCATCTGTTATCGGCCGAGTTCAAGGCGACCCAGAGCGAACGTTTCATTTCCGAGGTCGCCATGGTCTCGGGCGGGCTCGGCCTTAAACTCGCGGTGGTCGTAAGTGCGTCGACATTGCTGCTCTTTGCCGCCAATACGGCGATCATCGGTGCCTACCATATCTTTCTGGCACTGACCCGTTTGGAATTTTTACCACGGGTCATCGCCATGCGCAGCGCCCACTTCAATAGCCCGCATATCGCCATTGCCATCGCCACGGGAGTCCCCATAGCGGTGATTTTGGCCACCCGAGGCGAGATTGCGCTGCTCGGCGAGATGTACGCCTTCGGCCTGCTCGGTGCCTTCGTCTTTTCATCGCTCAGCCTGGACGTCATTCGTTGGCGTCTGGGGCGGCGCGATCTCGCCTTTTGGATCGGGGTCCTGACCACCGTCATGATCCTACTGGCCTGGTGCATTAATCTGGTCGAAAAGGAATTGGCCACCGCCTTCGGCGGCGCCTTGACCCTGATCGGCATGATCGTCGCCATCGGCGTGCGCCGCGCGTGGTTTCTCGATCTGCTGCATAAGATTCCTTGGATCGAGCGCTTGCAAGCCCGTGCCTATGAGGCCTCGGAAGCTTTGGTCGACGAGGAACTCAAAGGGCTGGTCACACTGGCCGATGCCGTCGAAATTAAAGCGCTCTATTCTTCGTCGACCCTAATGGCCTTGCGCGGCGAAAATCCACGGCTGATGCAAGAAGGCATCCGGCGATCGAAGGGCGCAGGCGAGACGGCGCTCTATTGCATTTATGTCGAGGAGTGGCCCGGACTGTTTGACGGTCACACGCCCCATCGGCCCAACGAGGAAGGGGTGCGCACGTTGCGCGCCGCCTTGCAGGAGTCGCGCGGCAAAAATATCGAAGCGATCCCCATCTGGATGGTCTCGCACAATGCCGCCACGGCGATTGCGGCCGCCGCCAAAGCCCTCGACGTCGACACCGTCATGATTGGCGCCAGCAGGCGTTCGGCGTTTTACCACATGCTTCGCGGTCATGTGATCAATGGTCTCGTGAAGCGTTTGCCCCACGATTGTCATCTGATGATTTCCAACTAGAGCCCTTCGCGCGGTTGGCAACCTTCGCGCTCCCGCTTGCCTTCTTGTCGGCGCGCATCTAATCCTAACAGATCATTCATCGTCGCCCCATGGAACCGACCAAAGATACCCGACAGCTCAATTGGTTTCTCGCCTGGGCGGTGGTGTTTTGCGATATCGGCACTTCGGTTTACTATGTCCCGGGCCTGCTTTACGGCCATGTCAAAGACGCCACACCGTTCTTCGTCCTATTGACCACCGGCGGGTTCATCCTGCTGGCGCTGAAGTATATCGAGATCAGCTGGCGCAATCCCGAAGGCGGCGGGGTCGTGACGATCACGACCAAAGCATTCGGCCCCATGTGGGGCTGCTTGGGCGGCATGCTGATCACCGTGGACTATTTTCTCACCACGGCGATCTCGTCAGTCGCCGGCTTTCAATACATCGGCAGCGCCTTCCCGGCCATCGACGGCCATATCATGCTACTGGCCTGCGTCGGCGTCGCCGTCCTGGCGCTGCTCAACGTCATCGGTATCCGCGAAAGCGCCGGGGTCGCCCTGGTGATGGCGTGCGCATCCTTCGTCGTCAATATGGTGGTCATCGCCATCGCCGTCGTGACCATGACCGCCGAGCAATGGAGCACCGTGCTCAGCCGGCTCGGCACCGGCAACAATATTTCGACCTATCAATTATTAGTCGGTTTCTCTTCGGCTTGGCTCGCCTTCTCGGGACTGGAAAGCATCAGCCAACTTAGCCCGTCCATGCGTCTGCCGCTACGCCGGACCACGCGATGGGCCATGGCCGCGGTCATCGTAACCATGGTGCTCACCTCCCCGGCGCTCACCGCGCTTTCGATCGGACTACTACCGGAACATTTCAAAGCCGCCGAAAGCGAAAGGTTTATCTCAGAACTGGGATCCATCGCCGGCGGACTCGGCGTCAAGCTCGCGGTCGTGTTCACCGCATCGAGCTTGCTTCTGTTCGCCGCCAACACGGCGATTATCGGTTCGTACCATGTCTTTCTCGCCCTGGTAAAAAGCGAGTTTTTTCCCAAGTTCATCTCGCTGCGCAGCAAGACTTTTAACACGCCGCATATCGCCATCGGCATCGCCACGGTCATTCCCGGGCTGGTCATCCTGGCCAGCCAGGGCAACATGAAGATCCTGGGTGACATGTACGCTTTTGGCTTGCTGGGAGCCTTCGTGTTCTCGTCGCTGAGTTTGGATTCGATTCGTTGGAAGCTGGGCCGACGGGACCTGGGCTTTTGGATCGGCGTTTTTACCACCCTGATGGTCACGGTCGCCTGGGGAGTGAATCTCGTCGAAAAGCAGTTAGCGACGGTTTTCGGCGGCGGTATCACACTCGTCGGCATGCTGTTCGCCGTCGGCGTCCGTCGCTCATGGTTCCTCGATGCCTTGACTAGGATCCCACTGATCCAGCGCCTGCAAGCGCGCGCCTACCGGGCGACGGAACATCTGGCTGAAGACGAACTCAGAGGATTGGTATCTCTGGCCGAAGCGGTCGAAGTCAAAGCGTTCTACCCGTCGACGACGCTGCTCGCCATCCGCGACGAAAGCCCGCGGCTGATTCAAGAAGGCATCACGCGAGCCAAGGGCAAAGGTGAATCGGCGATCTACTGCATCTACGTCGAGGAATGGCCGGGCCTGTTCGCCGGCGACACACCCCACGCCCCCAACGAAGAGGGCGTCAACACCCTCCGCGCCACGCTCCAAGCCATACGCGAGAAAAACATCGAAATCATTCCGATCTGGTCGGTCTCTCACAACGCTGCCGACGCCATCGCCAACGCCGCTAGAGCCCTCGATGTCGACACCGTCTTCATCGGCGCTTCGCGCCGCTCGGCGTTCTACCACATGCTGCGCGGCCATGTGATCAAAGGGTTGATGAAGAAATTGCCGCGAGACTGCCACCTGATGATTTGCAATTGAGCGTAGGCGAAGGATCTTGACCGGGCACTGAGGTCAGGTCACCGTGAGAACAAGTCGAAGGATCTCGACTCAATGATGCACTTGCTCTGTTGTTCATACATCCTGCTGTTCTTATTATTAGCCTCAATTGCTGATGCCGACTTTACCGGCAAAGGACATGTGCATACGCTCTCGGAGACCAAACAGGTCTTCTTGAATCCGGACTGCCAAGCGACCGCCAGCTGCGATCTCAAAAGATTTACCCTGACCAAGGCGGTGAACGAGATTTGGTTCAGCGATAATCCCGACTATCCCACCTACGGCAACGGCGTGATTATGGAATACGAGACCGATTCCGTGGCCGCGCTGGAGAAATACGCCATCGTTCAATTCAAGAAAGGTTGCGTCTTTGACACTGCGAAGAATCGCGAAGGCAAGATCCGACGGATCGTCACCGACACGGTGGCGAGCTTCGGCGAGCAGGTCTTGTTTTGCTTTCGCCAATGGGTGATCGACTCCCAGGACAGCGATCCCGCCTACAACAGCGATCCTGACTACGGCAGATTTTACTTTTTGCGGTGGAACAAACCCGGCTCCTACGACAACCGGACGCAGAAATACTACGGCATAGATAAGCCGCCGGCGCCGGTTCTCTATATGTCCGACTATCCCGCCGGTGCGTTCATCGCCGGCAGCGGCATCAGAAACGTCGCCCTGGAGTTCAAGACCTGTATCTATAAGGCAGTCGATGTGCCGTCGGTGACCCGACGAGAAGAAATAGACTTCGCCAAGCCGATCAACTGCTTTGCGTGGCAAAATGTTTACGTCTACGATTTTGGGAACGCCAAGTTCCAGACTGATTTGGCGAGTGTTCCCCGGTGGGACGAACCAACCCCAGCCGTCAGTAATTACCGACTGGTGATTGTCGTCGCACTGTTAATTGCGCTCGCGATAGTTATTATCGTACGCTTGGGTAAGCTTCGCGGCCAAAAAACTAGCCACTAATCAGCAATTCGTAGGCGGCATCGCTCAAATGGTTGCGAGCCGCTGGCGCGTATTCGGATACCGCTTGAGCAAATCGATCAACAGCTCGGTCTGAGCATTCGGCTTGGCGCGCGACCCTAGGCCCAGTTCGCCAAACTGCGCACATGGATTCGAAGATGGCGGCCAACAGGGCTCGCGAAACTTTTCCCAGCTGGTCACCCGCGTTGTCCCTTGTTTTCCCCTGAACGATTGAACCGCCGCAAGGCATTGAACGGCCCGCAGCATCGATACCGACGAAAGTTTTTCCCGGCTGCTAATCCTGAGTCATCCTTCTTAGCGCTTCCCGCACCGGCCCGGTAGCGGCGCGGAATACGGCGGCGTTGACTTTCGCCGCGTCCTCCCCGACAAAACTCACCAATTGGAAACGTAAGACGCGTTCCGACTCCGCTTTGAACTCGGGGTTATCGAACGTGTCGCGAAAACCTTTGCGCAGGATCTCGACGGCCGTAACCGGCGTCTTGGGAGGGGCGACGACGAACCTGCCCATGCTGCGTACCGCGCCGGAAATCTTAAAGGCCTCGCCAAGAGGCCCCGAGGGCTCGGCTTTTTTGACCGCTCTAAAGAATTCCCTGAACGTCGGCAGGTCGACGCGCGGATCGCGAACGATATCTCCCTCGGGTCCGGCCAAACCGTCCTGATAGAGCGGCACAACAGTCCCTTCTCGCGCCATCATTGCGCCGCCCATGGTATATCCGGTCAGACCCTCGGAGGTGTAATTGATCTCGCCCCGCTGGACCGCGAGCCGCAGGTCGGCCTCTCCCGCGTATCCCGTCACATAACGGTAGGGCACGCCCAGGAGATCCAGCGCCATGCGGAGCGCCAGATCTTTGTTGCTCTCGCGGGTGAAACCTCCGATGACGATCGGTTTTGTCGGTTTGAGAATTTCCGCAGCGCCTTTCACCCCGGTATCGGCTCGAATGTAAACCACCGAGGTCTCGCCCACCCCCGCGATCATCGGCATGTTGTTGAGATCGAAGCGGACGCCCGAGCCGCCGAGAATCTGCGGCAAATATCCGCCGGAGAAAACACCGACGGTCAATCCATCGGGATTGGCGACCTCGTAAACGTAGTTGGCGCCGACATTGCCCCCGCCGCCAGGCATGTTCTGAACCACCACCGTCGGGTTCCCGGCAATATGCTTGGGCAGGTACTTGGCGGTGAGCCTGGCAACCACATCCGTGGCCCCGCCGGCAGGGTAGTTTACCAGCAATCGAAGGGTCTTCCCTTTATACAACGGCTCCTGCGAAAGCACCGACTGGCGTGCCATGCACAAGCCGAGGCCAATGACCGTTGCGAAAAAATAGCAAAAGCTTTTACCAGCCATTT
>JBGTCC010000624.1:0-9143 GCA_041749055.1 Thermodesulfobacteriota bacterium
AACCATGAAGGTGTAGCGTACCGCGGCCAACTTGGCGAGTTGGCTGGCCAAGCAAACGCCGACTAGCGTTCCGATGATGCCGGAAATCCCCTGAAGCCAGACTACGCTGTAAATAACATCGGCATTTTTCTTGATCATCTCCGGGCCGGGGACGAATCCCCAGGCCAAGAGCGCGACGATGAATAGCGCGGTGACCACGCCCTGGGGAAATCCCAGGAGCAAGGTCGTCACCAAATCGCCGCCGTCCTTGGCGTCGTTGGCGCTCTCCGGCGCGATTACGCCGCGGACATCGCCGGTGCCAAAAGTTTCTCGGCCGCCTTTGCAAGTTTGCGCGGCATGGCCATAGGCGAGCCAGTCGACCACCTGCGACCCCAAGCCGGGCACGATGCCGACCCAGACGCCGACGAAGCTACAGCGCAAAACCAGCCACCACTCGCGCAGCGCGTCTCTGATGCCGTCGAACAGACTGCCTTTGAGCGGCACTGGCTGTTGCTCGACGCCCAACTTGGTCAAGGCGAGATCGAGGGCAGAGGGCACGCCGAATAAAGCCAGGGCCATGATGCTGATCGACATACCGTCGAGTAAATAGGGCTGGTCGTAGACGAAACGCATGATACCGCTCTGGGCTTGCTGACCGACGGTCGCGAGTAACAGGCCCAAGGCGGTGGCGATCAGCCCCTTGAGCGGCCGGCTGCCGGCGAGCACGGCAACCATGCTCAAGCCCCACAGCATGACGACGAACAGCTCCGGCGAGCCCATTAAATAGATTAGCGGTTTGGCGGCGGGAATCGCGACCATCAGAGTCAGCGTGCCGATGATACAGCCCATGCCGCCGGCCATGAAGGAAGCGCCGAGAGCGCGCCGGCCTTCGCCTTTTTTACCCATCGGATAGCCGTCGAGGACGGTGGCTTGGGAACCCGACCCGCCGGGTATTCCGAACAGAATCGGCAGATAGGCGGCGCAGATGGCGCTCACCGAGCTGGCGCCGATCAAAAATGCGATGCCGGTCACCGGCTCCCATTTGATCACCACCGGCAGAGCGATGGCGTATACCAGCGGCATGCCCAGTCCTTGCGGCGCCACGGCGGTGAAGGTGCCAATGCCAACGCCCATGGCCATGGCGAAGAACACTTTGAGTTGAAGAATGTTTACGAAGCCTTTGATGGCGGCGTCGAACAGTGAACTGTCCATGAACGATGATCCTTGTGGCGAAATTGCTTTGGTTCGCGGTCCGGCGATTTAATTCGTTGTTAGCTTAATCGTTTACCCAAATCCTGCGTTTGCTGTGAAGTTGCAGCGCACTTATACGACTAAGGTTCAAAACGTTCAAGTCGCCCAACCGCTGCGCTCGGTTCAAACCCCACTATTCTTCAAAGAGATAGCGAAAGCTTTCCTCCCCCGCGTCGCGGTGGAGGATGAAGAAGGGTCTTGATCGATTTGAACAACTTGAACATTTTGAAGCCTATTGTCTACCGCGACGGCAGCGGCCTGGCTCCGGCTAGACTCTTCAATAGTTCGACCACTTCAGCATCGCGCGGAATCTCGCGAATAACTTTCCCGAGTTCTTCAGGCATAAGCGGTTCGGGTTCATCGCCGACAAGTTTCAGAAAGTCTTTGCGAAACTCCGTATCTCGATAGGTCTTGCGAAAGGCATCCTCCAGCACGTCGATGCGATCTTTGGGAGTTCCCGGCGGCAGCATGTAGGGCGAGCCGACGAGCCGGAACCCACGCCACATGGCGACTAGTTTTTTCTCCATGTCGTTCTTGGCAAAACTCTCGATCTCCGGCAAATGGCCGAGCTTGGCGTGCTTGTCGCCTTTGGGCACTTCCATGATGGCATGGAAGTCCATGATACCTTTGTCGAGCCAATCCGGATTGCGCCGCAACACCGACGCCGCGTTGTTCGACCGGGCATCGAGTTCGCCGCGCAAAAGCGCCGCGTCCACTTCCGGCGCCGTGTAACCGGCAATAAACTGCGGCTGCTTTAAGCCGAAAAGATAGGCAAACAGCCGCCCGGCGATGTAAGACACATGGCCCACCGATTGGGCGCCGATGCGAATGCCGCTGAGAGCACGCAGTTTCTCGACGCTATTGGCGCCCAGCTCCTTGCGCGTGTAGATCGTGTAATGATTGACACTTTCGGGCGAACCCAATTGAATGAATTTGTCGATATCGTACATAACGCCGCTTTCACGCATGATTTGGAGCCCGACGATGCCGCCGCTCAGCGCGCCGATGGTCAGGCCGTCAGGCTTGGCGTTACGAAATAAATAATTGGCGCCCTTGCGCCCGCCGCCGCCATCCATGTACTCGATGATGATAGTGGGATTACCGGGAATATGTTTGCGCAGCGTGGGAACCATGGCTTTAATTCGCAGGTCACCGGTGCCGCCCGGAGAGGTGCTGGCGATCATGGTAATCGTCTTGCCTTGATAAAACGGCGCTTGGGCGAAGGCGGCATTCACCGAAAAAAAAATGTATGTGACGAGAGCTAACGTCTTCAGCATAAAGTCTCCTTAGAATAGTAAGTTCCAAAAATTCAAGCCGTTCAAATCGCTCAAACCCCCTCCTCTGGTCCTCCCCCGTGACACGGGGAGGATGAAAGAGGGGGATTGAACGGAGCGTAGCGGTGAAACATTTTGAACGGCTTGAACTCTTTTTTCTATCGCGCCGGCAGCGGCCCCGGACCGGCGAATTTCTTGAACAGCTCGATGGTTTCGGGATCGCGGGGCAGCTCACGAATCGCCTTTTCATTGGCCTCCGGACTGAGTGGGGTCGGATCTTCACCAACCAGCTTGCGGTATTCTTTGAAAAATTCTTTATCCTTAAAAGTCTTATTCAGCGCCTCCTTGATAATTTCCAGACGCTCTGGTGGTGTAGCGGGAGGAGCGATAAATGGCGATCCGGAGAGTCGGAAGGTGCGAAACATGGTTAGCAATTTGCGTTCCCGCTCATTCTTAATAAAGCCGTCGATCTCCGGCAGGTAGGAAAACTGCGGGTGCTTTTCGTCCCGCGGAATCGCGACAATGACATGCAGATCGATCAACTTCTTGTCCAGCCATTCCTTATTGCGCACCAACAGATCGTCGGAGGAAACCACGGCATCGATCTCGCCGCGCATCAGGGCGACATCGCGCTCCGGGATGGAAAAGCCCGTGACATCTTTATGGTTTTTTACGCCGATGAGCCAACTGACAATGCGGGCGATGTTGTAGTTGGTATGACCGACGGATTGGGCGCCGAAGCGGACGTTAGCGGCTTGGCGGAGCTTGTCGAGGCTGGTCAGGCCCGCCTCCCGGCGGGTGATCAAGACATAGTGGGTCGCGCTGTAAGGCGAGCCGATGAAAGGCATCTTGTCGAGATCGTATTGCACGCCCTTTTCGCCCAGCACCGCGTTGGCGACCACGCCGCCGCCGACATTGCCGATGGACAGGCCGTCGGGACGAGCCGTATTGAAGATGTGATTGGCCGCCTTGCGGCCGCCGCCGCCGTCCATGAACTCATGCACGATGGTGGGATTGCCCGGAATATGTTTTTGTAAAATCGGCACCACGGCGCGCACGCGCAAATCGCCCGACCCGCCTGGAGATCGACCGTGAACGATGGTGATGGTTTTCCCCTGGTAGAAAGGGGCTTGCGCGAGTGTGTGGCCGTAAAAGGCCAATGAAGCCACGCTGCCGATAACAATCGCGGCTGCCTTAAATAATAGTTCTGCTTGTTTCATAATACTCCTTGTAAATTTTTTTCCGCGAAGCATGCCGACGTTCGTCGCGCTGGACCAACACGAATCACGAGCCACGATAAATGACCACGATCACCGTGCCGGCAACGTTCCCGCCCCGGATAACTTTCTTAGCAACTCTTGCACCTCTGCGTCTCGCGGCATTTCCCTGATCACCCGGGCTAGTTCTGCTGCGCCCAGAGGCGACGGATCGTCGTCGACCAGTTTCTTAAAATATTTCGGAAACTCTGGATCTTTGAATATTCGACCCATCGCCTCTTCGAGGATCCCTACCCGCTCTTTGGGTGTTCCCGGCGGCAAGATATAAGGCGAACCGACGCCGCGGAAAGCGCGCCAAACGGCGAGAAGCCTTTTTTCCCGCTCGGTCTTGGCGAAGCTCTCGATTTCGGGCAAGTGGGTGAGCCGGGGATGTTTTATCCCTTTGGGTATCTCCATGATCGCGTGAAAATTCATTATTTTTTTTTCTAACCACTCCGGATTTCGGCGCAAAGCCGACACAGCCGAGTTGGCTCTGGCATCGACCTCGCCGTTCATGAGCGCTACGTCCACTTCGGGCGAAGTATAACCCACAACGAACTTTGGGTCCTTCAAGTCTAAGAAGTACGCGAATAGCCGCCCGGCGACATAGGAAGTATGACCGATGGTCTGACCACCGATTCTAATCCCTGGCTTGGCCTTGAGCTTCTCCAAGTTGTCGAGCCCGAGGTCGCTTCTGGTGTAAATGATCGCGTGGTTTTCATGCTCTGGGGTGCCGAGATAAATAAACTTGTCGACGTCATAGGAGACGCCTTGTTCGCGCATGATGCCCAAGCCCACGATCGCACCACTGGCCGCGCCTATGGTGAGACCGTCGGGGCGAGCCGAATTATAGAGTTGGTTTGCCCCTTTGCGCCCGCCACCGCCGTCGATGTACTCCATCACGACCGTTGGGTTGCCCGGAATATGTTTGCGCAGGAAGGGGACCATCGCTTTTATGCGCAGATCGCCGCTCCCGCCGGGCGCTGTGGTCGCGATCAGCGTAATGGTCTTGCCCTCGTAAAAATTAGCTTGGGAGTAAACCTGAGTTGGTAAAAACCCCGGAGAAACAAATAACGCCGTTAGCAGCATCGCTGCCGATAAAAACCCGCATTGGCCATTCTTCATGATCGTCCTCCTTCTGTAGTGCTCTTTGCGGCCTCGTGCGTCAACGAGAAAAGCTCAAACCGTTCAAACCGTATGAACGGAGCGTAGCGATTGAACGGCTTGAACGATTTGAACTCTCCAGTCTTACCGCCCCGGCAATGGCCCCGCCGCGATCAGTTTCTTGAAAACTTCGATGACCTCAGGATCCCGGGGAATGTCTCTTATCGCCCGTTCATTGTCTTCAGGCAAAAGCGGCGTTGCGTCGTCGCCGGTGACCTTTTTATACTCGCGGGCGAATTCCGGATCTTTAAAAGTTTTGCGAAAAGCTTCTTGGAGTATCGCCACGCGATCCTTTGGCGTCCCCGGTGGCAGCACGTTAGGCGTGCCACTCAGTCTAAACGAGCGCGCCATGACCACCAGCTTGCGGTCTCTCTCCGATTTGGCGAAAGTTTCCAACTCGGGTACTTGGCTGAACTGCGGATGCTTGTCGCCCTTGGGGGCTTCGATAATGGAATGAAAGTCGACTAGGCCCTTGTCGATCCAGTCGCGGTTGCGTTTGACGACGGTGTCGGCGGCGCTCGAACGGGCGTCGATTTCGCCGCGGGTTATCGCGATGTCCAGTTCTGGCCCACTGTAGCTGGCGATGAACTTGGGATCGTTCAAGCCGAGGATGTAAGCGAACAGGCGGCCTTCGTTATAATTGACGAAGCCGACAGACTGGGCGCCGACGCGAACGCCGGTCGCGGCGCGTAGTTTTTCAATGCTGCTCAAACCGGCTTCTTTCCGAGTAACGAATAACCCATGATACTGGCTATAGGGCGATCCCATATAGAAAAACTTGTTGTAGTCGTAAAGAATCCCCGAATCGCCCAGGACCGCCGACGAAATCATGGCCACCCCGGGATTGGCGAGGGTCAGACCATCGGCGCGCGCGGAATTATAAATATGGTTGGCCGCCTTGCGCCCGCCGCCCCCTGGCATGTACTCGCTCACCAGCGTCGGGTTGCCGGGAATGTATTTCTGCAAGAACGGAAACAGCGCCCGCACCCGCAGGTCGCCGGTGCCGCCGGGGTCGCGGCCTTGGATAATCGTGATGGTCTTACCCTGATAGAAAGGGCTCTGGGCGGACGCTGAGGTCAACGAGAACAAAATATAAATGACGAAAACGAACGTCGTTAGCATTATCCCACCCTTAGTAATCGTTAAAAACTTTTTCAACGGCTTGAACGGTTTGAACCATTCCGACTCATCGCGGCGGCAACGGCCCCGCGCCTACGAACTTCTTGTAAAGCTCTACAGTTTCCCGATCCCGGGGCAATTCGCGAACCGCTCGTTCGTTTTCCTCCGGCATGAGTGGACTCGGGTCGTCGCCAACCAGCTTGCGGTACTCCTGGAGAAACGCCGGATCTTTGAAACTCTTGCGCAAGGCTTCTTTGATGATTTCGATGCGCTCCTTGGCCATGGCCGGCGGCAGAATGAAGGGCGCGCCGGTCAAGCTGAAATTGCGAAACATGGTCAATATTTTTCGCTCGCGCTCGCTTTTGGCGAAACCGTCGATTTCGGGCAGATGGTGAAACTGCGGATGCTTGTTCTCTCGCGGCACGGCGTAGATGACGTGGAGGTCGACGAGACTCTTTTCCAGCCATTCCGGCAATACCCCGCTGTCGGATACCGCGTAGCCGTCGATCTCGCCACGGATCAAAGCGGCCCTGCGCTCAGGATTGGTAAAGCCGATGACTTCCTTTATGTCTTTGAGCCCGAGGAGCCAAGTCATGATCCGGCCGACGGTGTAGTTACTATGGCCGACGGCCTGGGAGCCTATGCGCAGGCCTGACGTTTGCCGGAGCTTGTCTAGGGTCGTCAAGCCGGCCTCGCGCCGCGTGATAAGCACATAGTGACTCGCGCTATAAGGCGTGCCGAGGAAGTGAAGTTTATCGATGTCATACTGCACGCCGGTTTCACCGAGCACCGCACTCACAACCACACCACTACCGACGCTGCCGATGGTTAGACCATCCGGTCGGGCCGCGTTAAAGATGTGATTAGCCGCCTTGCGTCCGCCAGCGCCGTCCATGTACTCATTCACGATAGTCGGATTGCCCGGGATATATTTTTGGAGAAACGGCACCACCGCGCGGGTGCGAAAATCTCCCGATCCGCCGGTGGAGCGGCCTTGAACCAGCGTAATAGTTTTGCCCTGGTAAAACGGCGTCTGGGCGAGAACCGAGATCGGTGGCAATAAAATCATTGCGAGCAGAGGGAATCTAATAATTCCCCGCAGCTTGCTGCCGGGACCATCAAACGGGGTTTTCAAAGGGGGCGAGCATCCCCTTTGGTCGCCTGCGGGGTTAATACCCCGAAGCCGAAACGCCCCGTTTATCAGATGCGGCATAAGACCTCCTTCTATCATCGGTCATGCTGATGATCGCCCCCAACCGCCCAGCCGCTCAGATCGCCAACCGGATCGTTGCATTAGCGCGGCGGCAGCGGCCCGGCGCCCGACAGCTTTCTGAGCATGTCATGAACCTCGGTGTCGCGCGGCATCTCGCGGATCAACCGAGCTAGATCGGCGGCGCCGAGCGGCGACGGATCGTCATCGACCAGTTTGCGAAAATATTTTGCGAACTCGGGGTCGCGAAATATTTTGCCCATGGCCTCGTCGAGGATCGCGACACGATCCTTGGGCGTTCCCGGCGGCAAAATGTACGGTGAGCCGACGCCGCGGAAGGCGCGCCAGACTGCGAGCAGTTTTCGCTCCCGATCACTCTTGGCGAAATTTTCGATCTCCGGAAGATGCGCCAGGCGCGGGTGCTTTAACCCCTTGGGGACTTCCATAATGGCGTGAAAGTTCATCACGCCTTTGTCGAGCCAATCGGGGTTGCGGCGCAGGACTGAGATCGCGGCATTGGCCCTGGCGTCGAGCTCGTTATTGATGAGCGCGACGTCGACTTCGGTGGAAGTGTAGCCGACCACGAACTTGGGCTCCTTCATGTCCAAGAAGTACGCGAAAAACCTTCCGCCAACGTAGGACGTATGGCCGACGGTCTGGCCGCCGATTCTAATGCCCGGCCGCGCCCGCAATTTTTCCACGGTATCGAGGCCGAGTTCGCGCTTGGTATAAATCACGGTATGGTTCTCATGCTCCGGCGTGCCGAGATAGATGAACTTGTCGACGTCATAGCTGACGCCTTGTTCGCGCATGATGCCCAGAGCCACGATCGAACCGCTGGCGGCACCGATGGTAAGCCCGTCGGGGCGAACCTGGTGATAGAGATAGTTAGCGCCCTTGCGCCCGCCGCCGCCGTCGACGTACTCCATCACGACGTTGGGGTTGCCGGGGATATGCTTGCGCAGAAAGGGGACCATCGCTTTGATGCGCAGGTCGCCGCTCCCGCCTGGCGCGGTGGTGGCGATCAGCGTGATGGTTTTGCCTTCATAGAAATTGGCTTGCGCGTGAACGCTCCCTGGAAAAAACATCAATGTGACGGCAAAAATTAAGCGCGAGATCGACGCTCGATGGGCTAACGATTTTCTCAACTTCATGACCAACCTCCTGGCTCGGGCCGCGGTTAATTCACCGTCGCTTTTGACTGGTCCGGCTAATTTTGCAGAAACGCTTTCATCCGCTGGATCACTTCCGCAGGTTGCACGAGTTCCTTGACCAAACTCTCCAGCTCATCGCCGCTGACTGGCGCGGGCTCCAGCCCTTTCTTGCGGGCATCGACGACGACGTCCGGATCGCTCAGCACTTTGGTAAACGCAGCGCGGAGAATTTTGATCCGCTCCGCGGGAATGCTCGGCGGGCCAAAAAACGGCCGGCCCTGTCATCCGGCGCGAGGAGCACCCGGGTGAGCCCGCGCGTGGTTGGGCTCTTATTATGTTTATCCAAAAGTTCCCAGATCGTCGGCACGTCGGCCAGACGGGGATCGCGCTTCGGCCCGCCTTGGGCCAGCACGCGGACAAAGCCGCTCTTAGCCCAGGTGCGGCCCGGTTCGCTGCCAAAGAATGCTTGCAGGGTGCCGCCCCAGCAATGCATTTCGCCCCGCTCAATGGCCAAATTGACGTCCGTTGAACCCTGGTAGCCGCTCACTAGGTTGAGCTTAAAGCCAATGATCTCACCGAGGAGCTTGGGCCAATAATAACTCGCGGTGCCAACACCCGTCACGCCGCATTTCGCTGGCTCCACTGCGGCGCGCAAGTCCTCCACCGTCTTGTATGGGGTATCCGAGCGAATATAGAAGATCCGCGCGGTTCGCTCCGGCGAGCCCACATAGGACAG
>JBGTCC010000625.1:0-3084 GCA_041749055.1 Thermodesulfobacteriota bacterium
CCGCTTCGATCCGCACACCGAAGGTTACTTCAACGGCGAAGGGACGATCACCGGGCGGTTTTTCATGACCACCAACTTCGTGCCCGACACCCATAACATCAAGCTCACGGACTACAGCGAGCGCGGCAAGGGCAGCACCAACATGAAGTTCGACCTGGCGCGCAACACCATGGGCGCGCATATCTCGGAGTTTCCCGTGGGCACTTACAAGAAAGGCCATCGCCATGGCCCCGGTGCTCATGTGATTATTCTCTCCGGCCGGGGCTATTCGGTGTTGTGGAAAGATGGCGAGGCCACTGAGCGGGTCGATTGGGGGCCGGGCAGCGTGGTGGTGCCGCCGGACCAATGGTTCCACCAGCATTTCAACTCCGGCGCCGCACCGGCGCGCTATCTGGCCTTGCGTTGGAACAACTGGCGCTACCGCTTCTTGCGCTCAACGGACGGCGAAGGCGGGACTTATACAAGCTTAAAACTGGGCGGCAACCAGATCGAGTTCGAGGACGAAGATCCGCAGGTTCACAAGGACTTCGAGCTGGCGATGAAGGACGCCGGCGCCAAGTGCAATATGCCCTATCATCCGGGGTGCACGCAGAAGTAATCGCGTGGCACCGCATCGATGTAGGGGCAGGCCTGCGTGCCTGCCCTCCGAACGGGCAACCACATAGGGTTGCCCCTACAAAACCGCGCTCCACCTCGAACCTTGAACTTTTGCAGCGAAACCGGAGGTTTCATGCCACGACTCAGACTGAGTTTTGTTTCCGCATTCAATGAGCGCGTGCAGCCGGGCTTTTTCGCGGGAGTCGAACATCATCGACCGCTCGACCCATATCCGCGCCCGAGGCGGCGACTGGAGCAAGGTCAAGCCGCTATTTCCCGACCGCATGGCCGAAGCGGCACGATTTATTAAACAGCATGGCTATGTGCCGGCCAATCATGCCTACGCCATCCGCGGCGATGTCGACAGAAAATATCCCTGGCTGGCGTTCAATCTCTACAAGGCGTTTGTCAGCGCCAAACAAGTCTACCAAGAGCGGCTGAGCGAAAGCCTGCCTTCGGGATTATTTTTCGGCCGCGAATATCTCGCCAAAACCAGAGAGATTCTCGGCGACGATCCTTTCCCCTACGGCCTCAAGGCGAACCTGCCGATGCTCGAGACCATCATCGACTACTCCCATGAGCAGGGCTTGATTCCGAAGAAAGCGAAAATCGAGGAACTGTTCGCGCCGGCGACGCTCGATCTCTGAGCCGGGTTAAATTGGCCGAGGTGCCGCAGAAGTCGCCGGTAGCACTGCGCCCGGTATTGCAGCCACGGATGACTCGCTGGGTCGTTGCTCGATAGTAACAGCAGCGAAGATAGGATCGCCTGGATAACCCAGGATGGCGTGGCGGACCGCACCCAGGAGGCGTTTGGTCTTTCGGACCACGGGATTAGTCGTTACCGCCGCCATTTGATAGAGCACTTGGAAAAGGTCCTAGCCGGTCAATATCCGATGAATGTATTTCGCAATCTGGCGAAGACGGTTTCGATTAAATTGCGACTCGAAGAAGCGAAGCTTAACCTGTTTAGTTTTCGCACTGGTCAGACCCGCAAACGTGGCGCCATTGCGCCTTGGCGGGAGGATTATCCGAATCCGAGTTAAGAGCAACCGCGCTACTGACGCGGCAAATCTAAAATCCTCTTGATCTACATCTCTTCACGCGATATTAACTCGCAGACTCTTTAGGGAGTTTAGCGATGGCTAAAACCGAAACCTACAACGCGCAATCTTTCGCGCGCACTTGGCTTCCTCCATTGGACGGCGGCACGGCGATCATGGCGGGTTTGATCGGTTTCATGGGATTCTACGTGCTCTATCCCCTGACGCTGATCGTGATCAACAGCTTCAACACCGCGACTATTGCCGAGCCGGAGGTTTACGGCCTTGACTCTTGGCGCAAGGCATTTGCTGAGCCGGGGATTTGGCGCTCGCTGTGGAACAGCGTCAAGATCGGCTTGGTGCTTCAGATAATCGCCCTGCCGACGGGGATTTTTATTTCCTGGCTGTTGGCGCGCACCGATATCATGTTTCCTAACGCGCTGGAATTCGGCTTTTGGATTTCGTTTTTCTTGCCTGGATTGGCGACCACCTTCGGTTGGATGCTGATGCTCGATCCGAGCACCGGGTTGATCAACTCCTGGCTGCGCCAGATGCCGCTGGTGAGCGGTGTCAATTTCGACATCTATTCGTTCTCGGGTATCGTCTTCGTCCATCTTGTGAGCAACGGGATTTCCACCAAAGTCATGCTCATGACGCCGGCCTTTCGCCGCATGGACGCTTCCATGGAAGAAGCCAGCCGGATGTCGGGGGCGAGCGCTTTCACGACACTTCTGCGCATCACCGTGCCGGCGCTGACACCCGTCATCATCGTGGTTTTTCTGCTCAGCGTGATTCGCATCTTTAGCAGCTTGGAAACGGAGTTGCTGCTGGGCGTGCCCTGGGGCTTTTACGTCTACTCCACCAAGATCGTCGATTTGGCGCGCCAGGAGCCGCCGCTGGTAAACCAGGCCGCCGCGTTGGGGAGCATTATCCTGCTGTTCTTGGCAGTGTTTATTCCGCTCCAACGCAAACTCATTTCACGCCGCCAGTTCACCACCGTCACCGGCCAATTCAGACCGAAGATCATCGAGTTGGGCATCTGGCGCTATCCGGCGACGGCCTTTGTCGGCTTGATCATTTTCATTCTCGACGTGGTGCCGCTGCTCTCGGTGCTCGGCGGCAGCTTCATGACCCGCTTCGGCTTTTTCAATCTGCCGAAGACCTGGACGCTGGAGTATTGGCGCATGGCCCTCACCGACCCGCGGATTCTTCACGGGCTGGAAAACACTTTGATCGTCGCCGTCAGCGCCGGCGTGGTGGGCTCGATATTTTTCTCGCTGATCGGCTATATCCTGGTCCGCACCAAGCTGCCGGGCAGAGGGATCCTCGATACGATTTGCTGGCTGCCGTCGGCGATCCCCGGCGTGCTTGCGGGTTTGGGTTTGCTCTGGATGTTTCTCGGCACGCCGGTGTTTCGGCCGTTTTACGGCACGATTGTTCTGTTGGT
>JBGTCC010000626.1:0-2861 GCA_041749055.1 Thermodesulfobacteriota bacterium
GCCAAGCTTTTTCATGACCCCGGGCCGATAGTTGTCGAGAACTACGTCAGCATTCTTGGCGAGCGCGAGAAAGATTCCCTTTCCTTCCGGAGTTTGCAGATTGACCGTGATGCTGCGCTTGCCGCGATTGTAGGACCAGAAATTCGGCTCATCGCCGCCCAGGTCCCAGCCGCGAAAGGGATCGCCGCCCTTGGGATTCTCGACTTTGATCACCTCCGCACCCATGTCGGCGAGCAACATCGCGCCGTACGGCCCGGAAATAAAATTACCCAGCTCTAAAACTTTGATGCCTTCCAAACAACCGTTCATACCATTTTCCCTCAAAAGCGAAGTCCCGCCTACACGAGCGAATTAGATAATCCCTTTCTCCTTAAACTCCGCGATCTTCGCATCGCCGTAACCCAGCGACTGGAGAAACTCACCGTTGTCCTGTCCCAGCTCCGGCGGCGGCGCGGGGAACGGCGACGGGGTATCGCTGTGGGTCAGCGGGAATTTGACAGTCCTGATCGTCGGCTTATCTTTGCGCTCGATGGCGATCTGCATGCCCATATGTTTAACCTGGGGATCGTCAAAAACCTCTTTCAGGTTATACACCGGCGTGTGCGGCACGTCGTTGGCTTCGAGCTTTTCGACCCAATGGGCGCGCGGCTGTTCTCTAAAAAACACCGCGAAGGTCTTGTTGAGCTCGTCATAGTTGGCGCGCCGGTCCGGCCGCGACTTGAAGCGCGGGTCTTCGATCATTTCCGGATGGCCGACCGAATTGCACAGCCCTTCCCAGAATTTTTGCGGCGACGATAGATGAATCGCCAGCATGGCGCCATCGGCGCAGGCGAACGCATAGGTCTGCGACTGGCGCGGCCGGGTGTACGGACCGGGGATTCTGCCATGCGCCAGCGTTTCGGTCGCCGGCGCGTTCAAGAAAGCGAGGATCGAGCCGACCATCGTGGCGTCGACTTGCTGGCCTTTGCCCGTGCGATTGCGCGCCATGAGCGCGCCCAAAATACCCAGGGCCGAGAACATGCCGCTGAGACAATCCGCGTAGGCTGGACCAACCGGCTTGGGATTTTGCGGATCCATCAACACGCTCATCATGCCGCCCATGCCCTGGCCCACGGTGTCGTAAGCCGGCCGTTTAACGTACGGGCCGGTCGGGCCAGTGCCGGTGATCGAACAGCAAACTATTTTCGGATTGATCTTGCTCAGCGACTCGAAGTCGATGCCGAGTTTTTTGGTGACGCCGGGGCGATAGTTGTCCATCACCACGTCGGACTGCTTGACCAAACCGTAAAAGACTTCCTTACCCTCGGGAGTCTGTAAATTCAGCGTCACGCTCTTCTTGCCGCGATTATAGGCCCAGAAGTTCGGCTGGTCGCCGCCGAAATCCCAACCGCGAAAGGGGTCGCCGCCTTTGGGATTTTCGACTTTAATAACTTCCGCGCCCATGTCCGCCAGCAACATCGCGCCGTACGGCCCGGAAATAAAATTACCCAACTCCAAAACCTTGATACCGTCTAAACAACCGCTCATACGCTCTCCTTAATTTTCTTTTCTGACTATTGCCTGTTGCCTATTGCCTGTTTAATCCGATAAGGAACTTTCATATCGCCCATTTCGCAGGAGAACAAGATGGCACCGCCCGCTCCGGTCACCGACCTACTCGCACGCTTCGTTAACGACACTGACATGTCGACCATCTCGGGGAAAACTTTGGCCGCAGCCAAGCTGCATATCCTCGACACCCTCGGCGTCGCGCTTGCGGGCGTGTCCACCGACGTCGCGGCGATCGCGCTAGATTATTGCCGCGGACTCGGCGCGGCTAACGAGTCGACTATCTGGGGCACCCAGGCAAAAGCGTCGGTCAGCAGCGCCGCCTTCGCCAACGGCCTGCTCGCCCACGCCCTCGACTACGACGACTGGGATGCCTTCATCCATGTCGGCCATCCTTCGAGCATGATCGTCGGCGCGGCGCTGCCGCTGGCGGAACACATCGGCGCCTCCGGCAAAGAACTGCTCAAAGCCTACGTGCTCGGCATCGAAGTGATCTGTAAAATCGCCGCCAATGCGCCCAATGTCCAGGACCGCGGCTTTCACAGCACTCCGGTTTTCGGCAGCCTGGGCGCCACAGTCGCGTGCGCCAGCTTGTTGAAACTGCCCGTCGATAAAATCAAAGCTGCTCTCGGTGTCGCCGCGTCCGGCGCCGGCGGCATCCATCGGCAGCAAGGCTCGATGGTCAAACCGTTCCACGCCGGCAATTCTGCGCGCAACGGCGCCGAAGCCGCGCTGCTCGCCAGCAAAGGTTTCACCGCCGACGCCGCCATTTTCGAAGCGCCGCGCGGCTTCTGCGACACCTTCTTCGGTCCGGACAGCTGCGATTACGAGCAGATGGTGACCGACATCGGGGCACCCTACTTTCTCGATTCGCCCGGCATCGGCCTCAAGTGGCACCCATGCAGCGCGCCGCAGTTTCTCGCCGCCGACGCCGCGTTGCAATTGAAACGTGAACACAAAATCAATTTTGCCGATGTCGCCAAGATGGAGGTCAGCATCCCGCCCAAACGCTACGCGCGCCACTACTCAGCCGAAGTCAAAACCGGCCTGCGCGGCAAGTTCGCCATCAACTTCGTCGTCGCCATGTGCTTCCTCGAAGGCAAGTTAGAGATCGCCACTTTCACCGACGAGAAGGTCAACCGGCCGGAAGCGCAAGATGCCTTTAGCAAAGTCCACGTCATCTGCAATGAGTCGATTCCCGAGCCCGGCCCCTACTGTCCGGTCAGCGTCGAATTGAAAGATGGCACCCGCCACAGCTACACCGCCAAGATCGCCAAAGGCGATCCGCGCAACCCCATGACCGAAGAGGAAGT
>JBGTCC010000627.1:0-7698 GCA_041749055.1 Thermodesulfobacteriota bacterium
GACCATGGTGCCACCCGGCGAGGAGAGAAATGAAATCACCAAAATCCTCGGCGAAATCCCGCCAGCCAGCGGCCCAGCCAAACCAGCTCAGCCTGCCGCGGCGTCACCGGGCCAGACCATCTCTGGCACCATCACCATCGATCCAAAGCTGAAATCGAACGTTGATCCCAATGCCGCACTATTCATCATCGCCAGACCCGCCGCCGGCCAAGGCGGCCCGCCCCTCGCCGTCAAAAAAATCGACAAACCGACGTTTCCATTGAATTACTCCCTCAACCAGGAAAACGTCATGATGCAAGGCTCCCCGTTCGCCGGCAAGAGCAACATCACCGTCCGGTTAGACAAAGACGGCAACCCGACCAGCCGCGGCGCCGGAGACATGACCGGAGAGTACAAGAAAAATCCCGCGGAGGTGGGCGCGAAGAACGCGAATATCGTGATCGATCAATTGATGCAGTAACCTTGCGTGTCCCGCCGGTGATGGGTTGACCCGAGGGACAATCAGGCGGAAGCTATCTAGCAGAAAGGTGACTGACGATGGCGGAATCTGATGTTTTACTGGACGCCTTCACACGGGTCTACGAATCGCTGCACCGCACCTTGGCCGATCTCACCGAAGCGGAGCTCATCCAGGAGCCGCATCCGCCCATCGGCTGGCTCGCCTGGCGGCTTACCCGCGTCATCGACAGCAACGTATCGAGGCTCTCCGGCCGGGAGCAACTTTGGATCGGCGAGGGTTGGGCCGCTCGATTCGACATGCCGCCTTTGCCCGCCGACTTTGGCCGATCCGCCGCCCACACACGCGAGCAAGTGCGAGTCTTTCGCGCCTCGGCTGAACTGCTTCTGGGGTACCACGATGCGGCTTACGCGCGAATGAAGGGGTACCTCGAAACGCTCTCCCCCGAAGATCTCGCGCGGCAGCTTGACGAGCCACGGTTTCAACCGTTGCCGACAGTCGCCGTGCGCCTTGTCAGCGTGCTGGAAAATGCCATGACCAATCAAGGCCAGATCAGCTACCTGAAGGCGTATCACCGGCTCGGTGGCTGGTTTCCACAAGAGGCTAAGGATCCCGCCAGCGTTCGTTAGTGAACGGCATCAACTCGATGCTTGATTAATCTCCCATCCATGGCGCTATTAGATTCATTCATGGCGGACTGCTGCTCGGCTTAGAATTTTTTAACCGCCGCCACGGGCAATCGCTGCAGCCCAAGCGCGCGAACTGGCAATTAGTTTTACTAACGGAGGAGCATGTGGCTAAACCAACCGTGCGGCGTCAGACCAAGTATGTACCTTTGACCAAGGAGCAGTTTCGCGAGCGCTTTTTCGCGCGCTTTTACGACCCGGCCTTCGACGAAATAAAACCGGAACTGGAGAAGGTTTTCGAAAAAGCTTGGGACGGATACATTGTCTACCGTAAGTCGCCACGTAAAAAACCCGCGGGTAAGGGCTTTACCGATGCTAAATTCGAGCTGCCGATTGAATGGCTCGACACTCGCGCCAGGATCCACGCAGCCGAGAAACGCCAGAGAGATCGGCAATCGGCGTCGCGGGTATTGATCGTTAACGGTTCAACGCGCAGCGAGCACAGCTGTCCGGGTGAGGTTTCCAAAACCCGCCGCCTGGCGCAGCAGGCGCAGAAGACGATCGAATCCTTGCGCGGCTTCGAAGTAGATTTTCTCGACCTGTCGTCCCTCGCCGACGAACCGTACAAAACTATTTTCCCGTGCAAGGCCTGTGTTTCAACGGCTATGCCGCTCTGTCATTGGCCCTGCTCCTGTTATCCCAACCACGCCATGGGGCAGGTCAACGACTGGATGAACGAGATTTATCCGCGCTGGGTGGCCGCCCATGGCGTGATGATCCTCTGCCCTGTGCATTGGTATCAGGCGCCCGCGAGTTTGAAGCTCATGATCGATCGGCTTGTCTGCGCCGACGGCGGCAATCCCGATCCGACGACCACGAAAGGGAAAAATCCGCTATTGGCGAAGCAGCTTGAGCTCAAAGGCTGGAGCTATCCCAAGCATCTCGCCGGCCGCGCTTTCTCGATCGTCGCCCATGGCGACGCCGCCGGCCCGGAAAATCTCCGCCGCATATTGACCGATTGGCTCACCGATATGGAAATGGTTCCCGCCGGTGCAACGGCGCTTATCGATACCTGGGTCGGCTGGTACCAACCCTACGCCACCAGCCACGATGATCTCGACAAAGATAAGGCCTTACTCGCGGAAGTGGGCAACGCCGCGCTGGCGCTCGCCAATATGATAAAGCTCATGCGCACGGGAAAGTATCATGCGCCGGACGAACAGCTGCGTGACCCGAGGGAGAAATAAACAGCGGCGACTCAGATTAAACGGCGCTTGATTGTAAACTGATTTACTATCGACGGAGCCGCAAGTTTCGATCGGTTATGGCCAACGCGCGAATGTTTTCATTCACCCCGCACCACCAGAACCGGGTCATCGGCGTGACGCACGATTTTTTCAGTTACGCTGCCGAGTATCCAGCGTTGGACGCCGGAGCGACCATGGGTCGACATGGCGATCACCGCGCCCGGGGCCGTCTGCGCGTAGCTGATAATTTCGTTTGCGGCCGCGCCTTCGATAGTTAGAACCGTCACCGTCCGAACGCCCTCGCCAACCAGAAAATCTTCTTTTTCTTTGAGATAGGCGGCCGCGTCCCTGCGCGCCTGATCGCGGAACGCGTCGTAATCGGGTAAATAAGTTTCGCTGGTAACGTACGCTCTCGCGGGAAACTCGAAAGCACGAATCAGTGTCACCTCGAGGTCAAGCGCACGCGCCCAACGGCAAACGGTCGGTAGTATCTTCTCCGCCAACGGCGAACCGTCCAATGGGACAACGAGCGAATTGATGATCCGCTCCGGCGACGTCTTCGCCGCCGCCGCCCGCACCAGGAACATTGGATTGGTCGTGCCGCGCAGCACCTTCTCGGCGACACTCCCCAACAACCAGCGCTTCGCCCCGGAGCGACCGTGAGTCGCCATGGCGATCAGGGTGTCGCGGTCCTGACTGGTGCTTTCAAGAATGGTCTGCGCCGCCGTGCCGCGAACCATCCGGCACTCGGTCGGCGAATGGGAGAAGCGCTTGGCAACGTTCTTCAAATAATCCGCGCAGTTCGTTTCCTCGGCAGCGATGATGCTGTCTAGGTGGCGCACCTTATCCGGCGCCAAATGGGTCGTCATCGCGCCGATATCGATGACGGACAGCAGCTCCACCGAGGTGTTGAATCCGGCAGCAAACGCCTCAGCGTAGGGCAACACCGCTTCCGCCGTCGCTGAACCGTCCAACGGCACCAGGATTTTTCTATACATCTTCGCCTCCTTGCCATTACCAATATAAATATGTCGCTGCCACTCCACCATGTCCCAACAGCTTTCCGATAAAAGCCTCGGCTCGAGTAGACAGCCATCCGGCGTGGCCGAGCAGCTGACCTCCACCGATGGAAACCCAGGGTAAGATGAACAAATTCTTTTCCGCGGGAACGACTGTGAACACTTGATCTGCCATCCAATGAGCGTCCCCTTTAGAAGAATGACAGCCAATCCGCCGCGAACGAGGGCGCACGCCACGATCTTGCATATCACGTCCCCCTCTTCGCTATGCACTGCCACCGTGGCGATCACACACGACCTGCACGGCGAGGAATCAAGCTGGCGCCGCGTTGAAGTAATTCTCAGGAGATGACGTCATTCTAATATTAGGAAAGGGTTAACCTCGCTTTCCTAAACTCTAGAGAGCGCGGCCGCGACGTAACTCCATGAGTTAGTAATATCGATAGCCAAGCATATGCTTGGCCATTTTCGCTGAAATTGGCGCGCGGTTTGCTTAACTTTTCCGCTGCGTAGTCATGGACGATTAGCGACACGCAAAAGGAGAGTTCCCTAAACATGGCCCCGACACCCCCCTGGTCAGCAACTCCCCCAGACAGCGAACAAAACGGTTCGGCGAAGAAGAACTATAAGTCGGTGCCGGAACACTACAAAGTGTTATCCGACACCAAATTCCACAAGGTGGTTGCCGACTTGGAAGTCATTCTGTTGGACATCAGTACCGACGGCGTCGGCATCAATACCCCGGACGGTAGGATCAGCGAGTCGACCCTCAAGAACTGGGCTCAGTCCCTGCGAAATGCCCTGGAAACCCTGTCCAAGGCCCAGTAAACCATCCGCTTTCTTAAAGAAATCATCGAACTCTGGATGCCCCCGGTGTTGGCTGACGGCGCGCCTCGGCGCGTGGGCGGAAGCGTATCCATCCGGCGCAGAGAAAGTTTTGCCGTCCAGCGTACCGTCAAATATTTGCCGTTGTCCGTCTGATCCCCAACGTTGCTGATCGCCATTGCGAAATAGCCCAAGGTCAAGCGCCTGAGAAAAGCTCCAACCCCTTCGCCAATCGAGCGGTGAAAATCCGCATCCTTTTAGCAGTGATCGCTTCAACGAAACGCAAGCGTCCAGCAAAAGATGAGTGTTGCGACCGCCGCAGTGCCGCAGGCCCACTGGATAGCTAATCCGGGCGCACGCGGCGCAATCAAACCGATGAGTAAGCCCAGTACTGCGCCAACCAGGAGACCGAGGAGATGAGCCCAGATGTCAACGCGCTGACCGCTGCTGCCGAGCATGCCGAGTAGGGCAAGCGCCGCGGCCACCGGCAGCCAAGCGCGCCACCGGCTTACACCCCTACGGCGCCGCCGTGTCAGCCCGAGGCTACCGAGTAGGCCGACCGCGCCAAAAACCGCCGTCGAGGCACCGACCGAGACGTGCGGCGAGCCATGCAGAAACGCGTTGGCCAGATTGCCGCCGGCGCCGGCGAGCAGGACGAGAGCGCCACCGAGCCCCGGACCCACCATGCTCGATACGGCGCCGAAAAATAATCCAGCGGCGACGGCATTGCTCAGTACATGGGCAACATCGGCATGGAGCGTGAGAGCGGTCACCGTACGCCAGAATTCACCTTGAAGTATCCGCTCGGCGTCGGCGGCACCGCGCGGGAACCAAGCCAGCGCCGACAGCCATTGAACCGTGATGGCATAAAATATTACAAGCGTCAGCCCAACCGCGACGCCGGCGCCCAAACTCCCCGATTCCATTGGCTCGACTCGCTGTGATAGTTTACGCGGGTTCTCCCGATCGTATGCCGAGAGACTGGCGAGCGCTCGGTTTACCTCTGCTGCCGGCACACTGACAACGACGCCATCCGCTGTCCGCCGCACGCTCGGTGACAACCCCTGAGCCAGCAGCACAAGTTCCCACTCCTCGGCCAACCGGTGGTCGCCGGTGAGGCGCAGGTTAGTTGGCGAATCTTGGTTCATTGACTGAGTTGCCAAGGACAGCGAATTGTCCGGGTCGTGTGGCCAATGGTGCGTGCCAGCTTCTTTAAGATGTACCCACGCCGGTAAAAAATACCGCTTAAGAGCTAACGTCAATACTGTTTTAACCGCAAGATTGAATATTTTTTTCAGACTTCTCCAAACCTCCAACTGTGAAATCAAGTATACCAGCATTCGGGAATTGTCGAAGAGCCGGCATGACGATCTCATCAAAACCGATCGTTCGTATCCGCTATTGTCTAAGAACAGGAAATCGTTCTGGAGCAGTTAATTCGGTAGTAACTAAGGTGCATATTTACACATCGAGCCAACTTGCAATGTTTCCAGGTCCGGCGCCGGCCAGATGGCGAGCAGTCTCTTGACACCTTCGCTGGTCGCGCCCTATGATTCGCCGGTGCTTTCGTGCTCTGGCAATCGGTCCCCAAGGCCTGATTCCGGAAAGTTTGGAGGGTGCTATGAAACGCTTCGCGTGTTCGCTCTTGTTGGTCCTGGCGTCGGTCACCCATGGGCAAGCTCAGACGCCCTTTTATCAAGGTAAAACCATCAGAATCATCGTCGGCAATCTTGCAGGCGATGCCTACGATCTTTGGGCGAGAATCTTCGCCCATCACATGGGCAAGTACATACCCGGAAACCCCACCTTCATTGTGCAAAACATGACCGGGGCGGGAGGAGTGATCGCCGCCAACTATGTTTATTCCGTGGCCAAGCCCGATGGTCTCACGCTCGGTACCTTCGGCCCTTCGATGTACTTCGACCAACTCGCCAGGCGCCCGGAAGTGCGGTTTGACTGGGCAAAATTCACGTGGCTCGGCACGCCCGAGCAAACCGAATTTATCCTGGTCATGAGGACGGACAATCCGTACCAATCGATCGAGGATGTGCGCAAGGCGGCCCAGCCGCCCAAGTGCGGCGCCACGGGCACGAGCACTTCCGGTTATTACATGCCGAAATTTTTGGACGAAGGGCTGGGCATTAAGTTCAACATCGTCACGGGCTATCCCGGCGGCGGTGAGATTGACCTTGGTATCGAGCGCGGGGAGCTGCATTGCCGCAATCTTACAATCAGCACGTATTTCGCCCGCGAGCCCTTTCTGACCTGGCACAAGAAGGGGTTTGTCCGGCCCATCCTGCAAACGGGCAAGAAGAGAGATCCTCTAGTTGCCGACGTTCCGACGATCTACGAATTGATGGACCAATACAAAACGCCGGAGGCGACCCGGCGGGTGGCTGCGGTCCTTCTCGCTCCCGCGGTCTTCGGCCGGCCGATGGTCGCCACGCCCGGGTTGCCGCCCGACCGGGTGAAAATCTTGCGCGACGCCTATCACCAGTCGCTTAAAGATCCGGCGCTGCTCGAAGAGTTGAAGAAGCGCCGTTGGGCGGTGGATGCGATCGGCGGCGAGGAGTTGGCGAAGCTGGCGAAAGAGATGGTCTCGCAGCCGCCGGATGTGGTCGATCGCATGATGAAATTATTGGGCAATTAGTTAGGCTTCGCTGCCTGCGGCGTCAAACTGCATCCGTCTCTGCGTCTGCTGCCAATTTGAGACAGCGTCTAATACCGAGAGCTCCCCGACTGTATGATGGTAAACCTGACCCTGTCGCAATTCGCGAGGAGAAATGGTTCTTTCGCCGGAACTGACTTCAGAATCCGTCAGCAAAACCATTATAAAGCCAACCGAAGAGTGCGCCGGCGATCAGCAAGTATATCGTCCCGACGAGCAGGCTAGTCGGACCCGCGGCGGCATCATAGCCCAGATACACAGAACTCCGCAGTGCGAGTAACGGGCCGCCATAGGGCGGCAGGATAAGATTCATCAAAGCGACGACGAGGAAACCGATCAGTTTCTTTATCCCTACTACCGAGGATTCTCCCATCCTATTCGGCTTATAAAATAAGATTGACAGCACCCGACGATCTCAGCTAGGTTTCCCATCGACAATGCCGCCCGCGATACCCATGCCAGATGCCGGACTCAACCCGCCCTTCGGCGAGAACAATGCGCGGCTCCATCAATTCACATCACAGCAACGCTCAGCGCTCGACGACGACCGCTTCGCTCAGCTCAAAAAGGATTATCTGCTCAATGGCACGGCGCGCAGCAATCTCGCCGACGGTTACATCCGCAAGCCAAGATCATAAATAAAATGGCTAATGCATCACAGAGGGCACGAAGGTTGAATGCATGGGCGAAAAATTTTTCGCCCATGCGCTAACGAAAACGCCACAATGCCAGGACCAATAAATATCCTTAGCGCCGGCGCGGTTTCACCGGGTCTGGTGCGGGTCATCGACGCTTTCCGCCGTGATAGCGGCCACGATGTTGCAATTGCATTCGCAACCGCGCCGGAACTGCGCAA
>JBGTCC010000628.1:0-5375 GCA_041749055.1 Thermodesulfobacteriota bacterium
AAGCCGAAAACTTCCGATTGTCATGGCCCGTGACATCCAAACCGGAACGGTTCAGTGGGGCGGGAAAGGCGTGCTCAATCCTTTTAACGACGATGGCGGCCTCGTGTCGCTGAAGAAGTATCCGAGGTTTGCGCGCTATATCGATGAAAACGGGAAGGTTATTCGCAAGCGCCATGTGTCACAGAAGAATCCGGACAAGTGGTACCGCACTATCGACCGTATCTACCCATCACTGACCCATGTCCCGAAGCTGCTTATTCCTGACATCAAGGGCGAAGCGAATGTCGTGTTCGATGAAGGCCGCTACTATCCTCATCACAATCTCTATTTTGTGACTTCGGATAGTTGGGACCTTCATGTCTTGCAAATTGTCTTGAAATCCGATGTGACTAAGCTCTTCTTGATGACTTATTCTACCAAGATGCGCGGCGGCTATTTGCGCTTTCAGGCCCAATACCTGCGCCGCATTCGCCTCCCGCATTGGGCTGCGGTGTCGAAGGAAATCCGGGCGCGCCTCCTTGCCGCCTCGCACGTGAGTGACCGCGACGCGAGCAATCGTGCAGTGTTCGACCTTTATGCCTTTACGGCTGACGAGCGGCGCACGCTCGGCGGGTCCGGAGACTGAGAGGCAGCATGGCGCTCGACTTAGCAGATTATGAGACCCGCACGCGTGAAGCGATCAAGTTGTTTTGGGGCAACCGACAGGCAGCGGTTGAAAAGCAGAAACTGGCCGGGAAGGTGGATCAGGGCGAGCGTGCCGGTGTCACCAGCGGCAAGAACATGGATGGGTTCTTTACTCTGATCGTTGCTCTCGTAGAGAAGAATGGCCTAAAGGATGCTGAAATCCATATGCAACGCCGAGTGCTGACCCTGCCCGGATTTTTTCGCCCGACCAAGCTCTGGGATATTCTAATCATCCGACGCAGGCACCTTATTGCTGCGCTCGAGTTCAAGTCTCAAGTTGGCCCTTCGTTTGGCAACAATTTCAACAACCGAACGGAAGAGGCGATAGGAACCGCCGTTGATCTCTGGACGGCGTATCGGGAAGGTGCGTTCGGCAAGGACCACCCCCGCCCATTTGCCGGATGGCTCATGCTGCTGGAAGACTGCCCGGAATCCCAAGCGAAGGTTCGCGATCAGTCACCGCATTTCCCGGTCATGCCGGATTTTCAGAATGCGTCCTACGGCGAACGCTACAACATTCTTTGCCGCAAGCTGACCGAGGAGCGCCTTTATAGCGCTGCCTCGATTATCGTTTCTCCACGAACAGCGGCTGACACGGGCGATTTTCGAGAGCTAGGAGAAACTACCAGCTTGCGCAATTTTGTCGCCAGTTTCTCCGGGCACATTGCGGCAGAAGCGGCGCGCTAGCCTGCAACACCTTAAACTTCCGGACTCATTTCTTCGAGAAGCTCATCGTCGCCGAGCCTTAGCAAGGCATTCCCGCTGCTGATGTCAAATTCCGTAATAAGAATATCGCCTTCGTCGGCCCCTCGCTGTCGAAGGAACGGGCTGAAACCATAAGACGCTCCATCGTCGTTGATGCGGATCGTTCCGTGTGAAACGTCATCCTCGTCTCGAGCATCGAACTGCCGACCAATCAAATAACTTCGGATCGCGCTGGGTATTCCCACAACGACGTTCGGGACATGAGCGCCTGGAATACGCGTCGCAAGCCAAAGATTCCCATCGGGTGTCCAGCCATGATCAAGAATCCTCTTTTCACGAGGTCGCAGCGCGTTTGCTTCCCGTAAGGCTTCAACCGCTGCCGGATCAACACGGATACCTCGCAAAGACCAAAGGTCAGTTCCTAGGTGAATAATGGTCGGGCTGTAGGTCAGATAAATGCTGAACGTGTTCATATTCATGGAACGGCGTTCGCACTCTGCAGCAAAACTCGCGCGATCAAGGACGCTCGTTGGTGATGACCGCAACACATCTACCAGGATCGTGTCGTTGAGCGCCAGTTCAACCCGGTAGTCGAGGGGCTCAGCGGGCTTTACGAGATCGTTCTCATCGATGATGAACTCGGGATGCACCTCATAATAAGCGCGCAGGACAGATCGCGGCGGAACGATCAACGACCATGACTTGATGCCCCGGTGTTTTCGGTAGAGATATTCACGGCGTACGCCGTCGCGGATGGCGCCAAGTTCGATCGGGGATGCCACCGAAAGAATTTTTCGGGTAACATTTCTTAGACGATCACGTTCCGGGTTTTCTGGACGATGACAGAACCAGTCTTCCTCAAGGAACTGAACTGCAGAAAATTCGGTTAGGGCGTGCCGGACAGCGTCGGAATCAGCTGTGCCGCCGACTGAATGCAGCTCGGCGACAACTTCACGCACGTTGGACGCTCCAGATGCATGGGCTTGGCGATAGGCGACCTGGAGAATCTGGTCCGCGTGTGGAATTTCAGTAGCTGCGACGATTGTTTTTCTTGCGACAGTTTGAAGAGAAATAGGGGGTGTCCTGCCGCATGCTTCGGCGATGGCTATCAAGCATTCAGGGTGGAACGCCCGTTTGCTAATCCCAGAAGATTTTATCAGCGCGGCGGCTGCGTCGACGCTGATTGGGCCTGCGCCCGCGAGAATCTTCAATGCCTCATCCAATCCCGGCAGGTAGGGCGAGAACGAGAAAGCCTTAAGGCGTTCGAGGACTTTCTCTTGAAGTTGTCGCAAGCGCTCGCGCGTGATCCCTAGTTTTGTTCCTGCTTCGGCGAGCGTTATGGGTGGCGAGCCGCCCCAACCCAGCCTGTCCGACAGCGCGCTCAACCGCTCTCCTTCGAAACGAGATAACGACCGCAAAAAATCTTCCAGCTGTTGTTCAAGCGGAAGTGCGGCGATCTTTTTGAGTCGATCCTGAAGCTCCGGCATTGCTTGGGAAAGCTGCTCCAGCAAGCCCGCGTCTTCACGTGGGCCACTCGTTAGGTTATCGAGTAATTCAAGCACGGTGGCATGCGGCGCCGGCGGTATAAGGTCTCCGAAGCGGGGATCGGCAGCGCCGACCTGGTTAATCCACGGCTGCGAGATAATTTCTAAAAGTTCGTTGTCGTTGAACACATTGGTTTCGACCTGCAACTTACTTGCGCGGCTGACTGCCGCTTCGATTAGGCAAGCAAACTCCAAAATCGAGACCACTCCCATAGCGCGGATATCGAACAGTCGACGATATGTGATATTTGTGAGTTGTTCGGATTCCCCCAGCAGGTTGCCGCTGACGAGGCAGTTTCGCGTGCGGGTCGAAAAGGGAAGTTCCTTCAGGTCCAGCCAGTACGGGACGGGCTCCGTGAACACTTTGAGAGACTGAATCTCTGGCCGACGCGCCTGAACCAAGTTCAGGAGAAAGTTCCTTTGTCGGTCGAGGAGCATCCCAGCTCCTGCGGCCTGCCAAACCGACTCATCCAAGGCTGCGGCGGTCGATTTCGTGGGAAGGTTTAGCTCCTTTGCAATCCAATCGGGCAGGGGCTCTGAAGCCCATACGATGCGTAAACCGCTGGGAAGCAGCGCTGCCCCGGCTCTTCCCCAATAATTGTCAAGCCGTTTGTCAGACATTTTTTTGTTGATTTGACTCTAGGTCGGTCATAATCTATCAAATCAATGATAAAAATGCCAGCAAAAAACTTGACAAAGGAACCATCTCAAGCGGAGGTGGTGGCTCTGGCCGTATACAAGCTCGGTGGAGCTCAGCGCGCCATCGACACTGAGGATGTCGCGATTGAGGCCCATCGCCTGGCGCCCGGGCGCTTCTCCTGGAAAAAACACCCCGACCAAATCAACTTGGAGCTGATCCGCGTCTATCTCTCCGATGCCAAGCTCAAACATCGCCTGCTTTTGGGTTCAGGAAAAACCGGCTGGCGGCTGACGCAGCATGGTTTGAAGTGGTGTGAAGAGACGGGCAATCTTATTACACTACGAGATGCGACCCGCACGCGCGCGCAATCTCGGTCAGGATCTATCGACGAACAACGCCGGCACCGCGAACGCTCTCGGATAATTTCGACTGCCGCGTGGCAGCTGTGGTTTGGCGGCGAGCGCTCCATCCCAATACCGGAAGCCAAGACCGTCTTTCGCATTGATAGCTACGCGCGCGGTGATTTGCTCGAAGCCAAACTTACGCGCGTGCGCGCGATGTTCAGCGACGATCCTGAACTGCGCCCCTTCCTTGACCATCTTATTGGCCAATTAGCCAAGGAGCCCACCACATGAAGGCCCAGACTCAGCTTAAAGTCACCTCTCACGTCGGGCGGGACCTTCTTGCGTCCGCGGCTTCGTTTAAGAATGAAGCGGTGGTCGCTTGGGAATACGTCGTAAACAGCCTTCAGTATGTCGATCCAGGCATTGCCCCTAAAGTGCAGGTGAGCATTGCGCCGGGGAAGAAGGGTATTGTCATCGCTGACAACGGCAGCGGCATGTCGGTTCAAGAGCTTCAGCGTTTCTTCCAGATGCACGGCAAGAATCTTGATCGGCTCGCTGGTCGCCCGGGGCGGGGCAAATTCGGAACGGGCAAATCCGCCGCGTTCGGAATTGCCAACACCCTTTGCGTCGATACCGTTCGTAACGGGAAGCGAAACGTCGTTACCCTTACCCGCGAAATGCTCGACGCTAGCGATGGCGAGGATGTTCCGCTCAAGTGGTCCGTCAAAGATCAACCCGTTGACGCGCCCAACGGCACAACGATTTCAATCCTTGAGCTCGTTCTGGATCGCGTGACCCGCGCCAAGATTATCGAATATGTTGAGAGGCAACTTCAGGCGTTTCGCGCCAAGGCCCCGGCGGTAGCCATCGACGATCATGTTTGCAGCTATCGCGAGCCGCAAACATCTGAGATGCAGACGTTCACGCCTTCCGAGGCGCAGCGGAAAATCCTTGGCGATGTGAAGCTCACGGTAAAGGTTGCGACCGCGCCTTTGCCGAGTTATGAACAGCAGGGAATTAGTGTCACCGCCGGCATTGGAAACTTGGTGGCGGTTGAACGCGCCGGTATCGAAGGCAAAGAATTCGGCAATTACCTCTTCGGCGACATTGACGTGCCGGCTCTCGAGACTTTTCCATCGCCTATTGAGCCATTCAGCCCGACCCGCGATCTACAGCTCAATCCTCAGCATCCGGTAGTGGCAGTTCTTCTTGGGTTCATCGGTTCAAAGCTTGAAGAAGTCCGAGCCTCGCTGGTGCGGCGTTCCAGAGAGGCTCGCAAGACAGAGCAGGCTCGCCGCCTTGCCCTGGAGGCTGACAAGATAGCTCAAATCCTGAACGAGGATTTTCGAAAGATCAGCGAGCGGCTCCATGAAATCCGGGCCGCCTCGTCACGTCGGGGCGCTGCTCTATCAAATGTCGCGGCTCAACAGTCTGGTGACGAGCCCGAAGATTGGATTC
>JBGTCC010000629.1:0-2262 GCA_041749055.1 Thermodesulfobacteriota bacterium
CGGTGACAAGATCACCGTGGAGACCGGTGGTGGCGGCGGCTATGGATTGCCTTCTGAACGGCCGCGCGAGTCGGTGGAGCGCGACGTCATGCGCGGGTATGTTTCAGCCGAAGCGGCAGCAAGGGATTACGGCGCGAGATAGTGGTTCAGTTTCGCCCAAATTTGTAGAGGCGGACCTATGTGTCCGCCCGTTCGGAGGGCCGACACGCAGGTCGGCCCCTACTATCTTCTATCGCAAGGTCATCGTCCCGAGTCGATGAATCGGAGAGTACCGGGGGTTACGATCGGACAATTTCTTCGAAAGTCGGCTCCGGCATGCCTTTCTGCCAAGTTGCATCGCGAAGTTCGAGGCGGTTGCCGCTCGGATCGTGAATGTAAAGCTCGCGGCCGGTAAAATGGCCCTTGGCGCGGTATTCGAGTTCTACGATCGGTACTTTTGTTTCATGAAACGTCTTGCAAGCGGCGACAAATCCTTCCGGGCTGACATTGAACGAGTGGTGCACGCGCTCTTCGACGATGGTCTTGTCCTGGGGCTTTTGCCGCTCGCATAACAGGATATTGTGAGCGCCGACGTTGTAGCAGGTCATCACGCCGTTGCTCAGCCGCCCCAACAGCTCGAGACCGAGCACGCCGCCGTAAAACTCCTCGGATTCTTTTAAGTTGTTGACCGGAATCGACCAGTGAGTCACACCTTCAATTTTGAATGTTCCCATAGAGCCTCCTTGACTGCGGTTGGTATTTAAACACCCGATCGCTTTTACCACAAACCCTGATTGATCTAAGAGCCGGTTACAACTGACTCGCTGTATAACATTCGATCGCGGATTCAATGGTCGGCTACCGTCCGATCGATCCTTCTCTGATGATTTCATCCAAGATCGTTTCGTCGATAAACTGCGCCGCGCTGATTGGCCTGTCGATCTTCTGCCCAGCGCGAGCAAAGTCGACGAGCAGTTGATAGCCTTCGACGCGATTCTTGCCATCGGGACTGAGCAATTCGAGCAACACTTTGTACGCTAGGCCGGCGATCTCCTGGTCCATGCCGAACTCGCGCATGATCATTTGCACGGTGTCGAGGCGGTTTTCGCGGATGTAGTTCATGGCACGCAGTCCGGCGCGCATAAAGCGCTTGATGACGTTCGGTTGTTTCTTGATCTTATCGGCGTGGGTGACGAACGCTGTGCCGGGAACATCGACGTAGTCGCGGGTGGCGGCGATCTTGGTAAATCCGTCCTTCTCGGCGCGCAGGCTGTGCGGCGCGCTCAACATCGATGCGGCTAAGGTTCCCGACTTTAGCGCTGCGTACCGTTCCGGCGTGCCGCCCATGTTTAACAAGATAAAATCGCGCTCCGGCGAGAACCCTTCCTTGACAATGATCCTGCGCAGCAGCGTGTCGACCAGACCACCGGGGTTGAGCGAGCCGATGGACTGGCCTTTGAGCTGCGCCAAGTGTCGATACTTCGGCTGAGCATAGAGCGCCTGGTCGACGAAAGCATTCATGCTCATGACCACCCGCAGCGGCGCGCCGGCGACAAATGCCGTGACCGCGGTGGTGCTGCCGGTGCCGAAGTCGGCATCGCCGGTGATGAGCGCTTTGATGTCGATGCCGCCGCGCATGTAGACCATGCTGACGGCCAAATTTTCCTTCTGAAAAAAGCCTCGGCGCTGAGCGGTTTCGAGGATTGGAAAGTTGGTTATCGATTTGCTTGGGTAGCTGACGACGACTCGGTCCGGTGCGGTTGTCTGGGTGGCTGCTTCGGTGGTGACCAGAATCATCGCTGTCAGCAAGAATAGAAAACTGCGATTGAGCATGACCGTTCTCCTTTGCGCGTCAATTCGCCAGGCTGCTGCACTCCCGAATAGTCGATGACCAGTCCGGCTGTCAACATCGCAGATTGTCATTTCGAGCCCTTCGGCAAGCTCAGGATAGACATTCTGGGGGATGGTGGAAGTTCCTCGCTTTCAGGCGATGAGAAATTCTGTCATGCCGGCGCAGGCCGGCATCCAGACCCATCATTCACCTGGAGACCGTTTTTCAACGGTATGACGAACATAGCCCAGCACCTGGATTTCCGCTTTCGCGGGAAACACGGAAAAGTGCAAAGTCGACTTCGGGCCGGAGTGTAGTCGAATTAGGACGGCACGCAATTTTCGAACAAAAAGAGGGCTGCGGTATCGTGCCGCAGCCCTCTCCAGCTTACTAATGCCTGCTGCCTAGTGTAGTGTCTCACGCTGTTTGCACCTTATCCAAGACGGCCTTAG
>JBGTCC010000630.1:0-5515 GCA_041749055.1 Thermodesulfobacteriota bacterium
ATCGCCTATACGCGCTCGCTGATGACCCAGCTGCATCCGCGCGTGCTCGATCATCAAGGATTGCCGCAGGCGCTCGCATGGCTCGGCGCCCAACAGCAGGAACGGCATGGACTCAAGGTCGAGCTGCGCGGTGAGGCTGAAGGATTTATCTTGGACGCGGACCGTGCCGATCTAGCTTTTCAATGTGCCCGTGAGCTTTTGTGGAACGTCGTCAAGCACGCCCAGGCAAACCAAGCGACTATTTCCTATGTGCTCGCGGACGGCGAATTGACCATTGAAGTCGCCGACGATGGCCGGGGACTCGATCCTGATAGCGTGCGCGGCGATGATAAGGGTGGCGACAATTTTGGACTTTTCATCATCCGCGATCGCGTCAAACGGATTGGCGGCGAGTTTGAAATCGCCTCCCAGCCGGGGCAGGGAGCGAGGTTGCGATTTACCTTGCCGGCGCCGCCAATCGAAGTAGCGCCGACGGTTACCCACGCTCTCGCACCAGCGCGGACGGCCCTGACGACTGAAAATCGGTTGAGAGTGGTGCTGGTGGACGATCACGATGTGGTGCGCTGGGGCTTACGGCAAATCCTCGAGGAGTTCGCCGATCTCACGGTGGTCGGCGAAGCCAAAGACGGCTGGGCAGGCGTCGAGTTGGCGCGCCAGCTTAGACCCGACGTGGTCGTCATGGATATCAACATGCCGCGCATGAACGGCATCGCGGCGACCAGGTTGATTACCCAGGAGCTGCCGTCGACGATCGTCGTCGGGCTGTCCTTTGATATCGGTGCAGAGGTAATCCATGAGATGAACTCCGCCGGCGCCTTCACCTGCATTAATAAAGAAACGGCGGTGGAGAATATTTACCAAGCGATCAAGCACGCGGTGGAGGAGCGGCGGGGGGCAGCGGCAGATTAGCTTGGCATTGCCCCAGTTCCGTGAATCCGTGGGTTTCGGGCGAGGTGTTCAAAAAATTTTTGTCGAGGATAGAGGATAGAAGTTAATCGGTCCGCAAATGCCATCCGCTGTCCTCGACCCGGTTGCGATAAAACGGATCAGGCGCCTTTTTATACTGCCGGGGGAATCAGGCCCCAACTTCGATGACGCGGTTACTGGATGACGATAATCTCCGCCGCAGCGATCTCTAACTGGCGAATGCCGGCGGGCAGGTCGAAAGGCTTTTCAAGATCGAAACCTTCGGGATTCCGTTTGGTTTTGCTGTGGGTCGAAAGCAGTTCAAGCGCTAGGGCGCGCGGCAGTGGAATACCGTTCATTTCGACCGATTGCAATTTAAACTCGCCCTTGCCGGCGCCGGTGATGAGATCGCCGCGCACCAACGCGGGCATCTTGCCGCCGAAGAAATTGAGCGGACCGGCACTGCCGGGCCGACGGCGCCGGCGCTTGAACTCATCGATGTCGACGATGACTCGTAGGGAAATTCGGCCGTTGCCGAGCAGCCGCACATGGGGTTCGCTAATGCCGCTGGGAATCCATTCGACCATTTGGCCGTTGAGAATCTTGTTGAGTTCAGCTTCGCTGAAGCTGGTGCGCTTGGCTGGGACGGGATCGAGCTCGCCGTTGGCGATCACCCGATCGACTTTTTCTTTGACACGGTCGCGCTCGTCGAGCTTGGCGGACTTGGTCTCGACGGTGGAGCAACCGAGATTGATAGCGAGTATCACACCCAGAACGATGCCGACGAGTTTACCCGTAACTTGGCGGTCTAGGCGATCAATCACTGAGCCGTACGCTCCTGAAACTGCTAATAAGATACCTTGCGCGGTCGGGGATTGCACGTCGACCGCCGCGGCAGTGCTCTTTTTTGCACCGCGGTCAGCTGAGAACTGCCCAAAATTCACTCATATCGGTGGCCGGACAACTCGAAATGTTAGGAATTCGAACACTTACGTATGCCGATCTAGTGGCTTAGGTTTTGCTCTACTTGCACCCGAATTATCGCTACACGAATAGTCCACCACGGAGGCAGCATGATTTTCGATCTGATTACCTACGGTTTGTTGGCCAGCATCTTCGTCGTCAATACGTTGCGCATGTTTGTTGAGAAGCCGAAAAACGCTTTGCCAATAGATCCGTTGCCATGGCAGCGATTGTTGGGTCGGCGCTCGAAGTCAGAGTCTGATGCGAGCAAGTTTTAGACTGGATAATTCCAAACGGCGATATCCTCGTTCCGAAGTTCTGTGCCGCCGATTCCGAATTAGCTTTTCTTTTGAAACCGTTTGAAGAAGCCTTCCTTCTCCAGTTCCTTTAAAAACCGGGTATCGACAAAGTCCTCAGGTTTCTTGGTCTTGACCACCGCCACCCGTTGCGCCACTTCATCCATGGCGTTTTGCACGCCTTCGAGCTTTGCAAAGCCGCTATAATCCGTCACCTGGACATAACTCTGATAAGTGGCCTCGAGAAGTTCGCCATCGTCGACCTTCAGATACTTGGCAATTAATTTTTTGGTTTCCTCTTTGTGCGCGGCCGCCCAGTGAACACCCTCGATGAAGCCTTTCAGGAAATTCTTAATTCCCTGCGGGTTTTCCCGGATGAAACGGTCGGTGGTTTCGATCACCTGTTGGGGATAGGCAATCCCGAGATCCGCAAGGTTGACGAGAATGTTGTAGCCCTGTTTCTTGGCGGTCAGATCCAAAGGCGGTGACACCAGCGTGGCTTCGATGCTGCCGGCCGCCAGGGCTCGAACACGGTCGGGCTGCGAGCCCATTTGGAGAATCGTAACATCCTTGATCGGGTTGAGGCCGAATTTTCTAAGAGCCAACCGGATCGCCGTGTCCGTTCCGGAACCGAAACGGCTGATGGCTATTCTCTTCCCTTTGAGCTGATCCCATTTGGTTATGGCCTTGGCGGAGACCAAGCTATAGGGCAGCGTATTGACGAACGCGGCGACGATGATGGTATCTGCGCCCTGGGAGCGCGATGCGATGACGGCAGGTCCCGAGGAGACGGACATCTTGACGTCGCCCGAGAGCATGGCTTGGGCCAGGATGGAGCCCGCTTCAAAGAGCACGACGCGGGGATCGCTATTGTGCTTTTGCCAAAGGCTGGCGTCCCTGGTGACGAATGCGTACATCATGTTGATCGAAGGGCCGGAAACTCCGACGATCATCGGCTCCGCCCCGACAGAGGCAACCGGGCAGACGACTATGAGGGTAAACAGCGCGAGGGTTCGAAGAAAAGCGGCGGCGGCTCCAGTCATTTAGTTCTCCAGGCAGTTTTTGCTTTTGAGCTCAGATATTCTAACACACTTTAATTGTCTATCATGCAAATCTAACCGCCCCTTGACTTGACCCACTATGCTTGCAAATGGACTTTTGGCGTAGTGAAGTTGATCGAAATCAGCCCGTGCAATTATCACCTGGGCAATCTTTGGCTGTGCAAAATGCTGGTCGCCCAGACGCCGTTGCCCTGGGAGCGCTTGCTGCGCCGGCGCTAAAGGTCCAATGTCGATTCCGCCGATCGCTAGACGCATTGGCCTCACGTCCAGCTCTGCGCTGTTTTCCCTGCCTAGCGCTTCTTTTGAAACTGTTTGAAGAAGCCTTCTTTCTCCAGCTCCTTCAAAAACCGGGTATCGACGAAGTCCTCAGGCTTTTTGTTCTTCACCGCCGGCACACGCGCCGCGACTTCGTCCATGGCATTGCGAATGCCTTCGATGTTGGGCATCCCGCTATAGTCGGTGACTTGCAAGAAACTCTTGTGCGTCGCCTCAAGGATCTCTGGGTCATTGGTCTTTAAATATTTGGTGATAGTCTTTTTGGTTTCTTCTTTGTGCGCGGCGGCGTAGTGCGCTGCCTCGAGGAAGCCCTTTAGAAAGTTCTTGACCAGCAGCGGCTGCTCACGATTGAAACGTTCGGAGGTTTCAATTACGAGCTGCGGATAGGGAATGCCGAGATCGGCGATGTTGACGAGAATCGATAGCCCCTGCTTTTTCGCCGTCAGGTCGAGGGGGGGCGAAACCAGGGTGGCGTCGAGGGAGCCGGCCAAGACCGCTTGGAGCCGGCTGGGCTGGGTGCCGCCTTGTAAGATCACCAAATCCTTCACTGGATCTAAACCATACCGTTTGACCACCAGCCGCATTGCCGTGTCGGTGCCCGAACCGAAGCGGCTGATGCCGACTCTTTTGCCCTTGAGCTGATTCCAAGTGGTAATCCCTTTGGCGGCGACCACACTATAGGGCAGCGTGTTGACCGTCGCCGCAACCATGATGGTGTCGGCTCCCTGGGTGCGCGATGCGATGGTGGTGGGGCCGGAATTGATCGCGAAACTTATTTCGCCGGAGTGGGCGACCTGAGCCAGAGTGGAGCCTGACTCGAACAGGATGACCCTGGCGTCGACACCATGTTTGCGCCAAAGGCCGGCATCCTGCGCCAAGTAGGCATAGATTAGATTTACCGCCGGGCCGGCGACGCCGATCATTACCGGTTTGTCGGCGCGCGCATGGTAGGGCATGACCAAGGTTAATAGTAACGTTAGTAACGCTCGTAGGGATAAACGATGGTGATGCTTCACGGATTCTCCAACTGAAATAAGATTATCGGCTGTCGTCGCTGCTTTAATTAAGTTGACCAACCTTAAGGATTGGTCGCATAACGGCAAAACAACCTGTCAAAACTGCATTGTAACGAATACCTGAGAAGGCTGAAAGAAGTTCCGCGACTTTAATCTCTCACTCGGAGTTGGTTGAAGTCCCTCGCCTAAGGCGAAGTGAGGATCCGTCATGCCGGCGCAGGCCGGCATCCAGTTCTTTGTCCATCGGGAATCCAGACCCATCATCCCTCTGAATACCGTTTTTCAACGGTATGACGGACGCTGTCCCTCACCCGGATCCCGCGTGCGCTTGAATGACGATATCGAGAGAGTCGGCTTTAGCCCTGCTTGCAAATCGCCAAGTGCCATAGTTAATTGACAGCCTGATGATTCTTTATCGTTAGGAGAATTTCATGGCAGACAGTTTAAAGCCGCGCAGCGCGGTGATTACCGATGGACCGGACCGGGCGCCGAGCCGGGCGATGCTCAAGGCGGCGGGATTTTCCGACGAGGATCTGCGCCGGCCGATCATCGGTGTCGCCAACACCTGGATCGAAATCGGCCCGTGCAACTATCACCTGCGCCGCTTGGCAGTGAAGGTAAAAGAAGGCATTCGCGCCGCCGGCGGCACACCGATGGAGTTCAATACCGTGTCGATCTCCGACGGTATCAGCATGGGCGTCGAAGGCATGAAGTGCTCACTGATCAGCCGCGAGGTGATCGCCGATTCGATTGAACTAGTCGCCCGCGGCAACCATTTCGACGGCTTGGTCTGTCTCTCCGGTTGCGATAAAACCAATCCCGGCGTCGTCATGGCGCTGGCGCGCCTGGACATTCCCGGACTGGCGCTTTACGGCGGCTCCATCGCGCCGGGCCATTTGGGCGATCAAGATTTGACCATACAAGATGTTTTCGAAGCAGTGGGCGCCTACGCCAGCAAGCGCATCGACGCCGAGCAGTTTTTGGCCGTGGAAAATGC
>JBGTCC010000631.1:0-4504 GCA_041749055.1 Thermodesulfobacteriota bacterium
ACTCGCGCCGCATTCCGGGCAAAAACCGCGGCTCAAGGTGTTGCAACTGTCCGCTTTACTGTCGTAATACTTAACCGCGCCCGTGATCTTTAACGCTGCGGACGGCAGTCCGATGTCAGGTTCATACGCACCGCCGCTCGCCCTTTGGCAATCGCGGCAGTGGCAATTGCCCATGAAAAACGGCTCGGCGGAACATTCGTAGCGCACCCGACCGCAAAGGCAGCCTCCGGTAAATCGACTAGCCATGGTTATTACTCCTTCCTTGTCGGTCAATTCTTAAACATCACTACTATCGCCAATAGTTCGAAAAATCGATATCTGCACGACTCGACGATAGGCTCGTGATTGAGCCGATTTGAACGGCGGTTGGAGAACAGGCTGAGCTTGCGCCAGAAGTCGAGCGGCTGAAGTGATTCGGTTAGTTTTCCAGGCGGGACCTCAGGTTCCAGACGAACACCGGAGAGCACCTCGGCCTCGAAACAATTGCAACTATTGGAACCTCTGGAACAATTGGAACAGTATTCGCTATCAAGTTGAGCGCTTGACATAGGACTAGCGGACAAACTACGTTCCGCGACGATAGCTCAACCATCAGGAGGTGGCGTATGACGCAATTGCTCGGAGTAATTTTGCTACCGATCCTTATCTCGGTATTGCCGCTTGCGGCGCGGGCGGCCTCGGTGGAGGACTTCTACAAGGGCAAAACCATCCAGTTCATTGTCGGCGGCTCCGCCGGCGGCGGCTATGATACCTACACCAGGTTGATCGCGCGCCACTTCCCGCAATACGTTCCCGGTAAACCGTCCACGGTCGTGCAAAATATGCCTGGGGCGGGCATGCTGATCGCGGCGAATTACATCTACAATAGCGCGCCCCGCGACGGCACGGTGATCGGCAATTGGTCCGGCCCGCTGATTATGCAACATATGATGGGCAACCCGGCGGTGCTCTTCGAGGGGCGCAAATTTGGCTGGCTCGGCATGCCGACGGCGGATGCGATGGTGTGCATGACGACCGAACGCAGCGGCATCAGGAGCGCAGAGGATTGGCGCAAGGCCAAAACCCGGGTCAAACTGGGAGGAAATGGCCCCGGCACCCCCGGCACCGACGACACCAAGGTTCTCGCCGCCGCCGCGGAATTTCCCCTGCAGGTCATCGAAGGCTACAAGGGCACCGCAGACATCAGACTTGCCGCAGAGACAGGGGAACTCGACGGCAGCTGCACGCTTAGCTGGCAATCGGCCAAGGTGACCTGGGCCAATGCGCTGAAGGCCAAACAGGTTCATGTCGTGCTGCAGATGATGCTCGAGCCTCACCCCGAGCTGAAAGGTGTCCCGCTCGCCGTCGATTTCGCCAAGACCGACGAGGGGAAAAAACTGCTGCGCATCGCCAGCGAGGTTTACGGCAAACAGAGACTCTATTCGCTGCCGCCGCAAGTACCCGAGCAGCGCCTGCGAACACTGCAAAAAGCCTTTATCGCTACGCTGAAAGATCCGCAGTTTCTCGCCGAGGCGGCAAAGGCCAAGCTCGAGATCGACCCGATCGATGGACCGGGCATAGAAAAGATGGTGAACGGATTATATGAAATCGAGCCCGCCGTCGTGAGTCGGGTGAAACAGATACTCGAGGCGAAGTAAGACGATAGGCAGCAGGCATTAGTAAGCGAGAAATTCAGACGACAGGTTTATCGCGAGGTAAGACGCGACTCCATAATTTCCGTCTGGCACGGCACACAGGTGACCAGTTAGTTCGAGTCGTTGGATGTGGTTTGAGGCGTGTGGGAGACATCACCTCACGTGAATAAATCAATATTCAGGCCCCCGTCTTATCCACGGTAGAGTCTTGGATTAGGACAGCAGCGTCTGAATTAGCAATTCCACAAGTACGAAATACGGTTCCGGGTCTTGCAATCACAGGTTTGCCGCACCACCAGACGCGACCCGTAATCTCCGCGCGTTACCAGTTAGGCCTTGATTTTTACAGAGGCGTCTGGCGGCTCTGCGGGATTCCATAGTTGCGCATATGCTACATAAACGCAGCTTCAAACAAATATGCGCAACTATAACTGCGTATAGATTGGTTAATTGCGCATAAATGTGCTTTAGTTGCGCATACGGTGTGACCAGAAGGAGGAATCAATGGCAAAACAAATATCCGAAGACGAACTGGCGGCCATTGAAAACGCCATACGACCTCATACCGACGGCGCTACGCTCCAGCAGATCGCTGACACGCTGAAGACCAGCCTCCCCCGCCGAACCCTCCAATACCGGCTTAAATATCTCGTGGATGCGAAGCGCCTTGTCTTGGAAGGCAAAAGGCGCTGGACGAAATATCGCCTGCCACAGGAACAACACGGGGAGGTCGCCGAGGCAGCAGCGGCGCGGGATGAATCCGAAACCGAGATAACTTTGCCCCTCTCCAAAACATCCGCCGATATCCGGGACTATCTCCGGCAACCACCCGAGACCCGTAAACCGGTCGGCTATAACCGCGAGTTTCTGGAATCGTACCGTCCCAACGTTACTGCCTATCTTTCTACGGCAGAGCGCGCGCATCTGAGGGAAGCCGGCCGTCCCAACATGGCGCCGCAACCCGCAGGGACCTATGCAAAGCAGCTCCTGAGTCGGCTTCTCATCGACCTGTCGTGGAATTCAAGCCGTCTTGAGGGCAACACATATTCCCTGCTCGATACTAGGCGGTTGATCGAGTTCGGAGAACAACCCGACGGCGGTCAGCAGCTTGAAGCCCAGATGATTCTCAATCACAAGGACGCCATCGCTTTTCTTGTCGGTGCCGCCGACGATATCGGCTTCAACCGCTATACGATTCTCAACCTTCACGCCATACTTGCGAATAACCTACTGGCAGATCAGGCGGCAGCCGGCAGGCTGCGGCACATCGGCGTGGGCATAGAAAAATCAACTTTTCATCCGCTCGAAGTTCCGCAGCTCATTTCGGAATGCTTCGACCAGATACTGGCAACGGCAGGGGCCATCGAAGACCCGTTCGAGCAGGCGTTCTTCGTCATGGTGCAGTTACCGTACCTCCAGCCGTTCGACGATGTTAACAAACGCGTATCGCGTCTTGCCGCGAACATCCCGTTCATCAAAAACAACCTCTGTCCACTGTCTTTTACCGGTGTTCCGCGTCGCACCTACACCGAGGCGGTTCTCGGCGTCTATGAGCTGAACAAGATCGATCTGCTTAAGGACTTGTTTATCTGGGCCTATGAGCGCTCCGCCGCGCGATACGCAGCTGTCAGGCAATCGCTCGGCGAGCCCGATCCTTTTCGGCTGCAACACCGTGCGGCGCTGCGCCAGATTGTCGGCGAGGTCATACACGGGCGCATGGCCCGGAAGGCGGCGGCCGCTCACGTCGCGCAATGGATCCAGGAGAACGTGGCGCCGGCCGACCGCGAGCGATTCAGGGAGATGGCCGAAAGCGAACTGCTCGGCCTGCACGAAGGGAATTATGCGCGCTACGAGATAAGACCCACCGAATTCGTAGCGTGGCGGCAAGTCTGGACCGAAACAGCCGCATGAATAGAGACGAGGTTAGTGCCGTCTTGCGATCGCATATTTGTCGCACTGCAAGCGCGCCCCCGAAATCTTTGCTTTCGCTCGCATCATTTGCTCTTGACAGGAGCTTAGTGGACCAACTAGCTTTCGTCAGCGTGCTGAAGGATTTGCAGTTTCTCGCTGAGGCGGAAAAGGCCAAGCTCGAGATCGACCCGATCGATGGAGCCGGGCATAGAAAATGGGGAGTGGATTATGTGAAATCGAGCCAGCCGAGGTGAGTCGAGTGAAGCAGATACTTGAGGCGAAGTAGGATGATGGGCAGCGGTGGCGGTCGCAAACTTAAGATAATAACCGGATGGCCAATATGACTCCCAAGAACAAAATTCCAAAATCAAGATTTTCCGAGTCGGAGATCGATCAGCTTGTCGAAGCGCAAGCCGATGACGCATCCGCCTGGGGACGATCGATCAAAGTTTGGAGAGGAAAAACCACGCCCTTAACGCTTCCTGCCGAACTGGCCGCCCGGGCCGTGTTTCTCGCCAAGCTCCACCGCGAAAAGAACGTTCAAAGCTGGTTAGCCCGGATCATAAAGGAACGCGTCGAGATTGAAGAGCGGGCTTTTAGTCAAGCCAAGCGGGCTTTGTCGGCGCAAGCCGGCAGATGAGCAGCATGAGTCAGTTGGAATTATCGACCACCGTGTCTGAGGCGTAATGGGAGATCGAGAAGGCGTTACCCGCAAGTGCTCGAGCAGCGCCTGTTAACGCTGCAAAAAGCCTTCATCGCCACGCTGAAAGATCCGCAGTTTCTCGCCGAAGCGGAAAAGGCCAAGCTCGAGATTGACCCGATCGATGGACCGGGCATCGAAAAGATGGTGAATGGATTGTATGAAATCGAGCCCGCCGTGGTGAGTCGGGTGAAACAGATACTCGAGGCGAAGTAAGACGATAGGCAGCAGGCATTAGTAAGCGAGAAATTCAGACGAC
>JBGTCC010000632.1:0-2430 GCA_041749055.1 Thermodesulfobacteriota bacterium
TATCGATGATCATTGGTTTTTTCCTTTCGCAGTCCTGCCGTGATTGTTCGATGATTTTGGCTCATAACCCAAGAGGGCGGGTTTCAAACCCGCCCCTACATTTCGGAATTCTTACTTTGCGAATCTTCTTTCTATGTGACCCTTGTGCTCTTTGTGGTTAAACGCTTCCGCCGATCTTCGTGTCCTTCGTGGTGAATCCTAATCTTTTCACCTTTTCTACTTTCCCGTTTCGCCGTATAGCCGCTTGACAAAGCCGCTCGCCTCGATCTCGCGCAGCAACCGGCCATCGACGAATTCGCGCGGGTCGACAGCGCGCACTTTTGGATTGGTTTCGCTCACCTGGGTGATACCGAGCTTCATCGCTTCCAGGTCGGGATAGGGAACCCGTTCGAAGGCAGCGGCATAGACTCGATGGGTTTCCTCCAACATCGCCCGGTCGCTGGTCTGGGTATATTTGCCGATCACGTTCATGGCGAAATTGGCGTCGGTTTTAAATCGATGGGCCGCTTCGATATGCGCTTCGAGCAACCGGCGAACCGCAGACTCATTACTGCGCAAGAGCCTCTGGGTCACGATCACCGACGACAATGGATAGCGATATCCCGCCGTATTGTAATCGACCAGGACGCGAAAACCCGCTGCCCGGGCGTGCAGTACCGCGGGAAAACCGAAGGTGCCGCCTTCGACCTGTCCGGCTTTGAGCGCGGCGACGATCTCAGGTAACCCGCCTGCCTGGCGAATCATGACATCCTTGTCCGGCACGAGATTGTTCTGCCGCAGGTACAAGCGCGTGAAGAAGTCGGTCACCGTGCCGATGCGCGTCACGCCAATGGTCTTGCCGCGCATCTCTTCGATGCGTTGAATCTGCGGCGCCGCCACCGTGAAGACCAAAACCCGAGTGACCGGCAAAGCAACATAAACCGTATCCGCTCCTGCCAGCCTGGCATCGACGCCCGCCGGCCCGCCGACCTCGGCAACGTCAACACTGCCGCCCAGCAAAGTCTGCACCGCGCGCGACCCTGACGCGATATAAACCAGCTCGACATCCAAACCATGGCGCTGGAAGATGCCCGCTTCTTTAGCCATCCACGGCAGCGCAAAGGCCGCGGTGATCGCAGCGTAGGCTACGCGCAGTTTTTGCAACCCCTCAGCCGCGCCGGCGGGTCGCGCAGTGAAAACCAACACCAGGGAAATTGCCATGCCGAGAAATTTGCGTATAGGAAACGACAACGAGTTCATGCTTTTCTCCTCAATAGAATAACTCCCGCCCAGACTTAGTGACGCCAAGGCAAGAAGGCGGGTTTCAAACTCGCCCCTACGAATCCCCATTCTTTTTTGTGTTCTTTGCGGTTAAATCTCCGATTCCGAAACTCTTCTTCCGACCTTCGTGATCTTCGTGTCTTTCGTGGTGAACTTCTTAGTAATGCCCTTCATCGCCGCCGGCGTCGCCGGGATCGGTGTCAAAAAACAATTCGTCGACGGTCATCTCGCGCTTGATCAGGCCCTGGTTGTGACAATAGCGAATAATCGTCTGGAGATTCTTACGATTTGCTTCGCCCAAGCCGTAAACCCAGGGATCGGGGCCGAGGACTTTGCGTTCTTCCTGCCATTGATGGGCGAACCAGGCCAACGGCACGATGCGGGGGTTGACGACGCGCTGATAGCAGAGCTGTTTCGCCTTCTCGAAGGCCTTCGCCAAACTGACCGCCGCCCAGGGATATTTGTCGACGATCTCCTGCTTGATCACGGTCACATGCATGATCGGGAAGATCCCGGTCTGCTGAAAGTACTCGCGCTCGACATCTTTGTAGTTGGGAAATAAGTAGGAAACCCGCGGGTCGCCATTGACGATGGGCCGGGGAATATAGGGATTGATCATCGCCGGGATTTCGCCCTCGGCGAGCATGGTGTCCATATGTTTTCCCGCCGGGATCATCTCGATCTTCAATCCCGGCGGCGGTGTGAACTCGACATCCTCGCTGCGATCCACCAGCCAGGTGATCGACTGGTGCGGCACGCCATATTCTTCTTCGAGGATGCCGCGCAGCCAGATATTGCCGGCAGGTTGAAAGTTGGTGCCGCCGACTCGTTTGCCGATCAAGTCCTTGGGTGACTTGATACCGGCGTTGACGTTGACAAAGGCAAAGCCATGGCGGAATCGCCGGTGCAGAAACACCGGGATGCTGGTCACGGCGACGCCGTGCTCGCGCGCCATGAAATAAGCACCGACGTTAAACTCGCAGACATCGTATTCGAGATTGCGCGCCATGCGCCAGTGGCGTTCGCGCGGACCATGGCTAGTCAAGACCACCAGCTCAAGGCCATCCGCTTGCACCGTGCCGTCTTTGAGCGCGCGGATGATCTCGTAATCGCCGCAGGCGACTGAAAGTTTGAGTTTTGCCGACATGATTCCCTTTTCCCTTCCGGTCC
>JBGTCC010000633.1:0-3861 GCA_041749055.1 Thermodesulfobacteriota bacterium
GGCCCGAGGGCCGCGCGGATCTTTTCCGGCGCGTTCAGACTATCGATCTGTTCTTGCAGGACGTTGCGCACGTTCAAACGCCACAGCTCTTTGCCGTCGACGGCGGCGATGGCGCCATTGATCTGCGCGTTGATGATCTGATACTGCACCGCCGGGCCATGCGATATCATTTTCAGCAACGGCGAACGGAACAACACGGCGACGTTCATGCCTTGGGAAAAGACGCCCTCGTACTTGATTCCAAGCGCGCGCCGAATGTTGCTGCGGCCGCCGTCGCAGCCGGCCAGATAGTCGGCTTCGATGGTTTCCTCTTTGCCGGATTTGACGTCGGCGACAGTTGCGACAACCTTGCCGGCGCTTTGCTCAAAGGATTTGAATTCCGTCAAATAGCGAACTTCAACCCGCGGCAAGGCTGAGGCATGTTGGCGCAAGACCGGATCGAAGTAGGGCTTGGATATCCACAGCCGTCCCTCGGGGCTGTAGGGCGAGCGCGACTCGGGGGCGCCATTGGCCGGGTGATCGAAGCGGGCGATCTCGAAGCCGTCCATGCGCGTGACGAACAAATAATTGCGCGGATAGTCGGTCGGGTAGCCTGACTCGAAACGCATGCGTTCGGCGAAGCCCCAGCGGCGAAGATGCTCGCAGGTGCGGGTGTTGGCGAGATTCGTCGTCGGAAAATCCACCGAGCCGTCGCTCTGTTCGACCACCCGGCAGCGAATGCCACGGTAAGCAAGCTCGATGGCGAGCGCGAGCCCGACGGGTCCGGCGCCGGCGATGAGAACGGGGATGTGTTCGTCTGCCGATGGGGCTTGGCTCATAATTATATTCGCTCACTTCAGCGTAGAGTGGCAAAACTCTACCCTCGGCACGAAGTCGATATTGCCAATTTTGACATTTCCGTGAAAACGGGAACCCAGGCCAATCATTCGCCTGGATAGCGTTTTTCAACGGTATGACGGACAGCGTCCGTCACTTGGCTCTCGAGTGCGCGGGAATGACGATCACCCGAGAGTCGACTTCCAGTCGACGCTGTCAAAATCCCTCGGCTCGTAGCCGAAGATTGTTAAAATCCTTTGATGAAATAACTACTGCACAAGCTCTATTAACTCACTCACCGGTTCAATGGAAGAGCGCCGGCCAGCTGGTGGGTTGGGATCGATAAAGGCTCCGCGCGCCGGGCATTGGCGCGGCACACGGAGCCATTCGTTTAGGCGAGATTTATAAGAAATTCTCCAAATCAAAACGGTCGGCATTCACCGAGCGTCCCTCAATGCGCACCTGGTCGCCGTTGCGCAAACGGTTGAACCGGTCGGTGACCGCCTTGGGCGCGTTGAAGTCGACCGACACGACGATCAGCCGGTTGCGCGAATCGCGTAACTCGAATGTGCCGCGGCGGCTGTCGACATACTCGACCCGGCCGTCGATTCGATCCAGGCGGTTACGGCCGACAGTGCCGCGATCCTGTGCCGACTCGCGCACGGTGATCGTATTCGTAGTATTGCGGCCGTCGCGGTCTTGTTGGACGCGCGCCGCGACGTAATCGCCGCGCTCCAAGTTGGCCACTGGATAGGTGCGCTGGCGGTACAGCACCTGGGTGTTGTTATCGTAGCGAATCATTGAGGTGCGGCCTGAGTCCGTACGGATCTCTATCTCCCTGCTGCGGCTATCGACATTCATCACTTCGCCGACGATTTCATTGGCTACGCTCCCATAGTCCCCCGGTCCGTCGATATGGCCAATCTCATGGCAGCCCGCCAAGGTAAACAAGGCCAGCGCCAAGACGATCGAAAGTTGCTTCATTGCTCTCATAGGGTGCCTCCTGTGGATCATATTACCAACCTTTTGGACGAAAATGGAGCCAGGCAATTCATTTCCTGAGCGCGTTGGCGGCGATTTACCCGCTGATCTATTTGACGCTTGGCGGGCAATAGAGTTAATTGGTCGACGAATCCAATCCATAGCTGGAGGCTTGCCATGCCAACCATCGATGCCGATGCCCATGTCATCGAGTGTGAACAAACCTGGTCCTATATCGAGAGCGAAAAAATCCGCCCGTACTTGATTTCGCCCGGAGCGGGTCGGCCGCAGAACTGGTTGGTCGACGGCAGGGTGTTCCACCGCGGCGTCAATCTCGATAAAAATCTGCCGCTGGATATCTGCGAGATGCGCGATATCAAGGGCAGATTGAAACATATGGATGAGTTGGAGATCGATCTCCAAGTGCTCTACCCGTCGTTGTTTTTGCGCCCGCTGACGACCAGTGTCGAAGTCGAAAATGCCATCTGCCGCAGCTACAACCGCTGGCTCATCGATATCTGCGCCAGGAGCGAAGGACGGCTGCGCTGGGTCGCGGTGATTCCGGTCATAGATATGGCCAGCGCCGTGGCTGAAGTGGAATTCGCCAGGGCCAACGGCGCCTGCGGTATCTTCATGCGCGGCCTGATCGACGACAAGCGTTTGAGCCATCCAAGCTTTTTTCCGATCTACGCCGCGGCGGAAAGTGGCGAGATGCCAATCCTGGTTCACGCTTCCACCGGTAGCTTTGACTGGGTTAAACTTTTTGACGGCGAGAATGGCTTCATGCGCTTTAAGGCGCCGGTGCTGTCGGCGTTTCATTCCATCGTTCATGATGGCGTGCCCAAGCGATTTCCGAAGCTCAAGTTCGGCTTCATCGAGGTGCGCGCCCAATGGATACCCTACATGGCCGTCGAGATTGCCCGGCGCTTCGATCGCGCCGACAATTCGGTGGCGCGCACTTTGATCCGCGACAACCATGTCTACGTCACCTGCCAAACCGACGACGACTTGCCGCAGGTGCTCAAATATTCCGGCGAGGACAACATCGTCATCGGTTCGGACTACGGTCACAACGACACCTCGGCGGAGATCGAAGCGCTGCGCACGATCAAGGAAAAGGGCGAGGTCGAGCCGCGCATCATCGACAAGATTCTTTACGACAATGCCAAGGCGCTGTACGGGATTTGACAGTTTCCGGTTTCGAGTTGCCGGTTTTGGCTTAACGCGCGGATCTGCTATCAGCGCTATAGCGCTATTAAGAGTTATTGCAGCGTCGCTGCTTCTCGCGCATTTTGCCCAAGCCCAGGAAAAAATTCGCATATCTCCGTCTTCTCCCGGCCTGGCTTCCTGGCCGGTGCATCTGGCGGCGAAAGAAGGCTTCTTCAGCCGTGAAGGGTTGAGTTCGGAGATCATCGTCATGCGCACCAACACCGGCATAGCGGCGTTGGTCACCGGCAGTATCGATTTCACCACGGCGGGCGGGTCGGCACTGCGCGCCGCCGTCAACGGCGCGCCGCTGAAAATGATTCTCAACATCACCAAGAAGGCCGATCTATGGATACTGGCGCAGAAAAACATTCAGCGGGTCGAGGATCTGCGCGGCAAAATGATCGGCGTCGGCGGCAACTGGGGCACGCAATTCTACCAAGTGCTTGAAGCCTTGAAGCCATCCGGCGTCGATAAAGACGTGCAGCTGGTTTCCACCGGCGATGTCGCCAATGGCTTTCTCACTTTGCAGCAGGGGAGCATGCCGGCGGTCGCGCTGACCCCGCCGTACAGCATCCTCGCTAAACGGATGGGCTATCGCGATCTGGTGAAGACTAGCGATGTTATTCTGGTCTCGCCGACCACGGGACTGGTGACGACCAAGGAGAAGTTGGAGAAAGAAGCGCCGAAGATTCGCCGGGCGATTCGAGCCGTCTTCCGTGCGGTGGACTTCGCCAGGAACCGGAAGGGCGAGACCGTGCAGTTCATCATGAATCAATACAAGATGGATAAAGATGTGTCCGAAGCGGTATACGACGCGATCATGGAAACCCTCAATCCGACGCTGTCACTTACCGA
>JBGTCC010000634.1:0-3721 GCA_041749055.1 Thermodesulfobacteriota bacterium
GCGACAATCACTACGAGACCTGTGAGAGTTTGGCGGAGTCTGAATAATTTGCTGGTGAACATAACAATCTCCTTTGCTTTCGCTGGTTGATAATCGGACAAAATTTTTCCGGTCTGCTAAACCTTGCGGTGATTTCGATCATCGATGACTTGAGCAAAGTTCATTCCAACAAAATTTGCTATCCTTACGCTGCTGTCATTGGCTTTCTCGTCCTGGTTGTAGGACGCGTAGTCGATATTTTCTCGAAACCGACACACACCCACGGATGTCGTTGGTTAAAATTAGCACTTGCTAATGATCGCGAACGCAGTCTCCGCGACGATGAGCTAATGGGAGGGGACGGCACTCGGTTTGCTGCCATTCGTCACCGGCAATGTCCCTGTCTCGAGAACCGGCGCACGCGGCAGCCCGGTGACATCAAGGATCTCCTGCTCGTTGAGAGTTTCGCGCGCCAGCAAGGCTTCGACGAGCGCGTCGAGTTGCCTGCGATGTGCGCCCAGGAGGCGCTTGGCCTCGTCGTGGCTCTCACCGATGATCTTGCGTATCTCACTATCGATAGCTTCGGCGGTGTGCTCGCTAAACTGCCGCGCGCCTGCGTAACCGTTCGGGCCGCTCAGGTAGGGGTTTTCCCGGGGCCCGAGCTCCACCAACCCGAGCTCCTCACTCATGCCCCAACGGGTGACCATCCGGCGTGCCAGCCCGGTCGCTTGCTCGATATCGCTTTCCGCTCCAGTCGTTTTAGTGCCGTAGACAATCTCCTCGGCCGCCCGGCCGCCGAGCATGCCGACGATCCGAGCGCGCAGGTATGCTTCCGGATAGTTGTAGCGCTCGCTATCCGGCCGCTGATAAGTCACGCCGAGGGCCTGTCCCCGCGGCACGATGGTCACTCGGTTCACCGGGTCGGCGCCGGGCACCACCAGACCCAGGATGGCGTGTCCGCCCTCGTGGTAGGCGATGCGTTCCTTGTCGGCGCGGCTCAGGAGGAGCGGGCGCTCGGGGCCGAGCACGATCTTCTCCAGCGCATCGAGGAAGTCTTTGTGGCGGACGTCGTTTTGCTCGCGCCGGGCCGCCAGCAGCGCGGCCTCATTGACCAGGTTTTTCAAATCCGCCCCCGAAAGTCCCGGCGTCGCGGCGGCAATCTCCGCCAAGCCGGCATCGTTCGCGAGCGGCACCGCGCGGGTGTGGACTTTGAGGATCGCCTCGCGACCGGTCTTATCCGGCAGGTTGACCACTACTCGCCGGTCAAAACGTCCGGGACGCAGCAGCGCTTTGTCGAGCACCTCCGGCTGATTGGTCGCTGCCAATACGATGATGCCCTCGCGGCTGGAGAAGCCGTCCATTTCAGTCAGGATTTGATTCAGGGTCTGCTCCTGCTCGCTCGAGCCGCCGATCGCCATCTGCCCGCGCGCGCGGCCGATGGCGTCCATCTCGTCGATGAAGACGATCGCCGGTGCTTGCTCGCGCGCCTGTTTGAAGAGGTCTCGCACCCGCGCCGCGCCCACCCCGACGATCATCTCGACGAACTCCGCCGCGCTCATCGAGAAAAACGGCACCCCCGCCTCTCCCGCTACCGCCTTGGCGAGCAAAGTTTTCCCTGTGCCCGGCGCGCCGATCAGCAAGACGCCTTTCGGAGCGGCGCCGCCGAGACGGGTGTATTTCTTTGGGTCTTTGAGAAAATCGACAATTTCAACCAGTTCGTTCTCGGCTTCATCGATACCGGCGACGTCGTTGAAGGTGACCTTGGTATCCGTCTCTTGGTCGTAGCGGCGCGCCTTGCTCTTGCCGATGCCCATGAGCCCGCCGCCGATTCCCCCGCCCTGCTGCGCCGCCCGCCGAAAGAGCCAGACATAGAAGCCAATGAGCAGGAGCGCGGGGCCAAAGCCGAAAATGAGCGTCGCCCATGGACTATCGCCTTCGTCAATCGGTTCGGCGCTGATCTCGACGCCGCTATCGATCAAGAATTTTTCCAAACCGGGGTCGACGAAAGTAGGCAGCGTAGTGGTGAAGCTGCTCACCGTTTTGACCGCCGCGGCGGGCTCCTGCTTGGGAGTTTTTTGCGGCGCAGCATTCGGCGCCGCCGCCTTTTTGTCGGTTGGCGAGTAGGCGACGGTTGTCTTGAAGCGGCCGGTGATGGTCTCGCCCTGGCTGTAGATCGCGGCAACGTTACCCTTGCCGACTTCTGTTTTAAACAACGTATAGGGTATCGTGATCGGCGCCTCCGGTGGAAACATGAGCCTGACGAGCAAGTAGTTTGCCAGCAAAGCGCCCAAGAACCACAGCCAGGTTTTACTCGGCGGCATCTTGGCCTTTATGGCATCCTTGGCGGCTCCGGGCCGATTAACGTTCGACTGAAGCCTGCCGGGCGTTATCGAGTCGGAGTTGGATTGGGTCTTTGATTTCGTCAAGCTCATGGTCACCTCTTTGGACGCGTCCCGGCTGATACCAGTCAGATAGATTCATGCAACACATAAACCGCTACCACTCAGACCCGGTCACAACAAGATTTAAGGAGCAAATTGGCACCTGCTCATGCCATGGCTGAAGGCTCGATCGACCAACTCGCATGCTGATTATTCGCACAGTAAGCCGAATCTCTCGCCTGGAATCGCCCGGCAATGACTTCCTTCTGTGATATGGTTATGCTTTAGTCTTTGTCGAATCAGCCGCCGGATAAATCCGCTCGCTCGGTTCAGGCATACCCGTGTGACAGGACCGGCTATTCGACGCTAGGGGTTTTATTAACGGCAAAGCTCCCACTGCCCTGAACCAAGCAGCCGGCTGAGATGAGTCGAAATCGTAAACTGCCGCCGGCCAGCCGCTACCCCATGGAGAAAGCAGACGTGCCGAGGTGATGTCCTCCATGGTCCCAATGCCCGCCGCATCCCAAGCTCACCATGCCGAACCGCTCCGGTTGGGACGCGCGCTGCTGGGCGGCTATGCCATCGCCGGCGGGCTGATCACGCTGATCGGCTGGGCCGCGGGCATCGATCGCCTGATGGACTGGATCAACTCCGGCATCACCATGAAGGCCAACCCGGCCATCTGCGCCGTGGGTTCGGGTATGGCGTTGATTGTTTCGCTTGAGGCCGGGCGAAGCAGCGCGGCGCGCATCCTCGTGGTCGCGCTCGGCCTGTTCACCGCGCTCATCGGCGGCCTGACGTTCGTCCAGCACATCGGCGGCTGGAATTTCGGCCTCGACACGCTGCTGTTTTATGAACCCCCCGGCATGAAGGCGACTTTTTCACCGGGGCGCATGGGCGTGCCGGCTGCGACATCGTTCTTGCTCATCGGCAGCGCGCTTATCCTGTTGCAAGGCGATGCGCGCAGGCGCAGTGTTGCCGCCGCCTTAGGTATGGCAGTGGCGGCCATCTCCTTGCTCTCGATTGTCGGCAATATTTATGGCGCCGAGCAAACCTATACCCTGCAGTTGACCGGCATCGCCTTACAGACCGCGACGATGATTCTCGCGTTGGCTCTTGGGCTGGTCTGCAGCGTGGCCGAACGTGGCGTGATGCAAATTTTGCTTGAGGACAGCTCGGCAGGCGTTCTCGTGCGGCGCGCTTTGCCGATCGTCATCGTCCTGCCAGTGCTCTTAGGCGGTGTTCGGGTGGTCGCTCAAGAGCAGGGTTGGGTGGATACCGCGCTGGGTACCGCGGCCAGAACCATTATCGAAATCGGACTGTTCTCGGCGTTGCTGTTGTGGGCTGCGAGAGCGGTGCGG
>JBGTCC010000635.1:0-5690 GCA_041749055.1 Thermodesulfobacteriota bacterium
CGGAAGGAATTGCGCGCTGCGTACGACGCCGTGCGGCGGGCGCTGGAATTGCACGGCAAGACGCTGGAAAAATGGCGTCGCTCGCTCGGTGATTTTCGCAGCACGGCCGAGTTGAATCCGGCAGACACAAACGCGTTGCGCAACGCCGAGATCGATTCACGATCCAACAACGTGACTTCGGTCCTGAGCCGCAATCGCGACTGGATCGAAAAGGGCATCATGGATTTCCACGCGATCATCGCCGTGCCGAAAGACGACAAGCCGTCGCACCCGCGCCTGGCGCAACTGCCGGAGATCGAGAGCTTTGCCAAAACCGATAGAGAGCGAAAGCTACTGACCATGTGGCGTAGTTTCCGAACGGCGACGTCGCCGTTTGTCCTACCGCCGGGGACGCCGAAGGATCGCGTGGAGACCTTGCAAGAGGCGATGCGCAAGGTGTTCAAAGATGCCGAGTTCCGCGCTGAGTTTAAGAAGCTCGCCAATGATGACGCGTCGCCGCTGATGGCCGAAGAGCTGACCAAAGTGATTCAGGAAATGCCGCGCGACCCCGAGATTATCGACTTGTTGAAGAAATTCTCTGGTGTCGAGCTGCTGCCTGGGCGATGAGCGGCGAGTTGGAGCGAATTGGCTTCGCAAAAAGGAGTAGGGAATGAAAAATCATTCATTACGTCTTGGCTTGTTCGTTATCGGCGTTTACTTTGCGTGGATTACACAAAGTTTAGCTGCGGAAAAATCTTTCTACGAGGGCAAGACCCTCACCGTCTTGATCAATTATGCCGCTGGCGGCCCCACCGATGTCGAGGGCCGGCTTTTGGCGCGCCATTTTGGCAGGCATGTGGCGGGACAACCGAACGTCATCGTGCAGAATATTTCGGGGGCGGGCGGCATCATTGGCACCAACTTCTTGGGACAGGTCGCCAAGGCCGACGGGATGACGATGGGCTACTTCACCGGAGCGCTATTTCATCAGCAGGTGAGAAATCCCGCGCTGCGCACCGACCTGTCGAAATACGCTTTCATCTCGGGAATCCAGGGAGTTACTGTGTCTTATATTCGCTCGGATGTCGCTCCCGGCATCAAGAAACCCGCGGATCTCATCAAGGCGCAACGGTTCAAAGCGGGCGGGCTGAGCAACGATAGTTTCAAGGATGTCGCCTTTCGACTGTCGTTCGATCTTCTCGGTTTGCAGTACGACTATGTGACCGGTTACAACTCCAGCGCCGACGCCAGGTTGGCGGTGCAGCGCAACGAAGTTCAGTATCATGACGAAACCCTGCCGGCGTACCGATCGCAGGTGGAACCCAACATGGTAAAACCCGGCCAGGTGACAGCGCTGTACCACGCCGATCTGATCGATGCGGACGGCGGCGTCGCCGATAGTCCGGATGTTCCAGAGCTGCCGTCATTCACGAAATTTTACACCCAAGTGTTGGGCAAACCTCCGTCCGGCATCAAGTACGATGCTTTGAAGGCGGCCAACATCGCCGGCACCAACATGACCCGGGCGATGTTACTGCCCCCCGGCGCGCTCAAGGAGGCGGTAGCCGCGCTGAAGCAGGCGGCTGCGTCGCTTTCGAAGGATGAAGAATATCTCGCCGACGCGGTGAAAGTGATGCGCTTTCGTCCGAGATTCGAAATGGGCGCGAGCGGCGAAAGGCTTTATCAACGAGCCACGGGGATTTCTCCTGACTTAGCCAAATTCATCAGGCAATTTATCGAGCAGGAGAGAAAGTAAGCCTGCGTCAATAGGTCTCATGGTTCAGATTGAGTTCCATCCGATTGCAGGCAGTCAGAAAGACTTCTCACTGCGCTCGAAATGACAGATCCCTCGTTGCCGTCATCCCAAACGAAGAGAGGGATCTAGACCAGCTGAACCAGCATTCAGGATGCTGAAAATCGCTCTCGAAGTCCTTCGACGGCGCTCAGGAGGAACGGAGGGGTTCGATGTCATTTTGGATTTTCCATTCATGCTGAGGCTCTCGATGCATTCCGAACTATTTTTCAGCCATCGACTCGGGCTCATTTCGCCGGCTGAAACTTCGGCAGCGTATAGTCCGCCAGGTCCTCGAAGATCACTTCGACGTTCATGCCGATCTTAACTTCTTCAGGTAGGCAGCCGACTACGTTGGTCACTAGCCGTCCCCCTTCTTCGAGATCGACCAGCGACACGTTGTAGGGAACCTTGTCTTGGTAGGACGGATGCCAAGCTCGGTGGTAGGCGATATGGGAATAGATTTTCCCCTTGCCGCTCAGCTGCACCCATTCATAATCGTTCGCCAGGCAATGCGGGCAGTGCGACTGCGGCGGGAAGCCAAATATTTTCTGGCATGACGAGCAGCGTTGGGCGGTTAGTTTGTGTTCTCGCAAATTGGCCCAAAACGGTTTGGCGTCGGGCTCTTCGAGATAGGGTTGTCCTCGGCGCGCGGCGCGCCCGCGTTCGTCTTTGCTCATAAAGCCCCCAATATCATCGTTGCATGCATAGAAAGGCTGCCGCCATGGCCGCTGACGATGCCGACTTTAGCGTTAGGCACCTGCCGTTCCGGCTCGACTTCGTTGCCGCGCAGTTGTTTGACCGCCTCGGTGATGTGCAACTGGCCCTCAAGATGGGCTTGCGATAACAAGCCGCCGTGGGTGTTGAGCGGCAGTTGGCCGCCGAGAGTAATCCGTCCGTTCTTGACGAAGTCCTTGCCTTCGCCCTTGTTACAGAAGCCGTAATCTTCCAGCGTGATCATCGCCGTGATCGTGAAACAATCGTAGATCTGCGCGAACTGCATATCTTTAGGTTTCATCCCCGCCATGCGGTAAGCCGCCTCAGAAGATTTCTTGCCGCCGAGAGTCGTCAGCGTCGGCGCATCGAGCAGGCTCCAGTGCGGGTGATGCTGCCCCATGCCCAAGATCGCCACCGCTTTCTTGTGAAAGTCGCGCGCCCGCTCGGCGCTGGTCACCAACACGGCGCCGCCGCCATCGGATTCCAGGGAGCAATCGAACAAGCGCAGCGGCGCGACGATCATGCGCGACTGCTGGTGCTCCTCGATGGTCATGGGTTTGCGCAGCGTGGCGTTCTTGTTGAGGCTCGCGTGATAGCGCGTCGACACGGCGACATGGGCGAGGTCTTCGCTGGTGGTGCCGAACTCATACATGTGGCGCTGTGCCGCAAACGCGTGGCCGCCGGCGGCGGCGAAATGGCCCCAGGGCTCCTCCCATTGCTCGTCGCCGCGCCGGATCGGATGACCGGGCGTCGGATCGGCGGTGGAGCGCTTGCGCGCATGGACGCAGACGACAGTGGTCGCCATGCCGGCTTCGATCGCCATCGCCGCATGCTGGACCATGGCGATGGGCGTCGCGCCGCCGAGCGCCAAATCGGTGGCGAACAGCGGATCGATGCCGGCCATATGCGAAAGCTTGGTAGCGTAACTGCGGTGCGCATCGTTGAGCGGTTGGTTGGTTAACAGGCCGTCGACCTGCGACGATTTGATGCCAGCGTCGTCCAGGCAGGCCTTGATCGCTTCAAGATGGAGCGAGTTGGTGGTGGCGTCGGGACGCTTTCCCACCACGGTCTCGCCCATTCCTACGATGGCGCATTTGCCACTCAGGTTCGTCATGATTTTCCTTTCGTCGACTCTTTAAAAAAAGGCATAATTGGCAATGAACCGATTGGAGTGTTTTTCAGTGCGATGCCAAACTTCTTGTTGTTGCGATCTTATACGGGAGGTTTTTCTACTGTCAAGGCGATGCGACCGGGAAGGCATCGACGTTCAGGTGATCTATCCCAACGTTTTGATGTCGATCAATAGTTTCGACGACGAGTTGGTGCAGGTGTAATTAACTAATTTAGCGCAGTGCGGCGAGGACTTCTTCATAAACATCCAAGATCTCTTCCTTTTCCAAATGGAGAAAATGTCCCACATCGCTGATCGTGCGCATCTCCGCGTGGGTAATCTGCGCGGCCAACGACCGCACATCTTCGGCATCAATGATGACGTCGTTCTCGCCATGCAAGAGCATGGTCTGGCAGCGGACTTTGCTCAGATCGACAACCTCGGTCAAATCGCGTACCGATATGACCGTTAAGCCATGCTGACAAAAAGCCTCCAACGCCTCTGGGGTCATCCGTTGAAACTGGCCGACTATCCGACTCTTCATCGCGTCCGGCAGTTCTTGACCCACACCTTGGATCACAGTCTCGGCCACCGTTGATCCGTCTTTGCTCGGCAGGGCCAATCCCCTCGTGATCAACTCGATCATCGCTTGATTCGCCTTCATCCCCATGCTGGCCAAGATCAAACTTCTCAGCCTGTCCGGATGGCGCGCCGCGTAGGCCAGCGCTACTACCCCGCCCCACGACGCCGAACAAATCGTCGGCCGTTCCGCTCCGCTCGTCGCTTTAACCACCGCATCCAATATTTCCACCTGTTCGTCCAGGGTGACCGTACTTGATCCGGTAACAATCCGGCTCGCCCCCTGATGCGGAATGTCAAACAAAACGATCCGGTAGCTCTGCTCAAATCGACGGACAAAACTATGCCACATGGCCATCGATTGATGGATCCCATTGATAAAAACCAGGGTAGCTTGTGCGTCGCCGTACACTCGGTAAGGGATCACAAAGCGTTGAACTTGCAATTTCCCTTTATTTTGCGGCGCCACTGATGTGCTCGTGACTTTGCTGCCGCCAGTTACTCTGCGCGCCCTAGGATGCTTTGCTAGATTCATTTCGGTTTGGTCCTGTTTGGTTGCTATCGATTTGCCCGCCGCGGGCCGCTGGCAAAACTTATCTCGCCACGATGGGTCGCTCGGCCGCTTTAGACCTTCAACCCCTGCGCTCCGGCGCCGAGCGGCCGACGTTCGGCGGCCTGATAATCTAGCGTAGCAGAAATATCAGCGACAAGACAAATAAGCTGATCCTGAGCGGAGTACTTCCTCGACATCGAAGCCCGACATCTGACGGTTACACGGCCAGATCTTGCAATCATACGTCGAGCTTGGGTTTGCCTCTCTAGATTCTTATTCTAGGTATTTTCTACAATGCCTTCGGTATTTTACCCGCTGACGTAGCGCACCAGTTGTTCGATCAGGAACTGCTGGTCGGCGATGATCGACTTCACGATATCGCCGATCGAGATGAGACCAACGAGTTTGCCGTCTTCGATGACGGGAAGATGGCGGGTGCGTTTTTCGGTCATTAGGGACATGCATTCTTCAATCGCTTGGTCGAGGTGAATATACACGACCGGGCTTATCATGATTTCCTTCACCAGCGTGGTTGGAGAAGTGCGGCCCTGGAGTACGACTTTGCGCGCGTATTCGCGCTCTGATATAAGGCCGACGACCTGCGCGCCTTCCGTGACCACCAGGGCGCCGACTTCCTTTTCGGCCATGCGTCGGAGCGCGTCGAATACCGTGGCGTCAGGCTCGACGCACCAAACCTCGGTTCCCTTGACTTTTAGGATGTCTCGGACTGACTTCATGGGACATCTCCATTCGACGCAGTTGAGCTTTACAAAAGCTTATACAACTAAATGATCGTGCCGTTCCATATTTGCCGCCAAAATAAGTTGCCGCGATTGCGCAATCCAGGATAAAAGCAATCCGGGTTAAAAGTAAGTGACTCTGTTTTCCGGCCTGGATATGCTCCCGTTCGGCGCTCGAGTTCGGCACAATCAGCGTAATGTTGTTGCCATGAGGCGTGC
>JBGTCC010000636.1:0-3244 GCA_041749055.1 Thermodesulfobacteriota bacterium
TCGACGCTGTCGATCTCGCTTTTGATGGTTTCAACCCTATTGCCGTCGGCTGCGCTGACGGTGAACGACGAGTAGCGCCGCTCCAAGCGTTCGTTGAACCAGAGTTGGATCTTTGCCGGCGCGCGATAAAGCGTCGCACGCTGGGCGGGTATCGACTTAACCAAATAGGCGTGGGCCCACAGCGGTGACGGCAACAGCAGCGACGCGAGCAGTGCGGCAAGGCCCGGCCTGAGCATTAGCGCGGCGTCTTATCCAGCGGATAGCCCCGTTTAACCCAGCCGGCGTAACCTTCGGGCATGATGAAGATGTTGCGAAAGCCGCGGTACTCCAGGAACACGGCGCGGTCGGCGATGTCGTAGGGCTTGCAGTCGCAGTAAAGTATTACCCGGCCAGTCTTGGGGATCTCACTGAAACGGTTGGCGACTTCGGCGACCGGCAGGGACTTGGCGCCCGGCAAGCGAGTATGCTGGTACTCCTTGGCTGGGCGCATGTCGATGAAAGTCAATTTTTCGCCGGCGTCGAGAAGCTGCTTCACCCGGTCGACGGCGAGATTGTCAACGCTGTCTTCGACCCCATGGCCGGCAAACGCAAGCCAGGGGAGGAAGACAGCGATCGACGCGACGCATAGCTTTAGGTTAATTCTCCGGCCGCTTGTCATACTTAACGGTCACATTTTTGTTGTCTTCTGTCCAGGAGACTGTGCCTTTCACGCCGGGAGTGTGACGCATGATCCAAAAACCGCCACCGGGATCGGAGGAGCTGGCGAAGACCAGACCGTTGTCGTGGACGAAAACGTCATCGGCGTGGCCGGCATCGGAGTTCACCCGGCGAAATACCGGCGGCACGAAATGGCCGACGGCTTTCGGGCGATAGGGATCGGAAATATCGATGGCCCAAAAGCCGGAATTTTCCCAGGCGCTGAAAACGATATTGCCCTTAACCATGCGATCGATGTCGTGAATGCCGAAGCGCCGGCCGGGCCGATCCGGCGGGCAGTAACGATTGAGCGGCAGTCGGAAGGTGCTGATCTGCACCGGATTGGGCTCATGGCGCACGTCGATGACGTGGAGGTAGCCGAACGGACATTGTTTCGCTGAGGTGATTTCATCGGTGGCGAGGATGACGTCGGGGCGGCCGCCATGGGAGGGGACGACGACGCCGATGCTGTGGGTGTTGCCTTCTTCGGGCGGCGACCATTTGATCTGGCTGATCTTCGTCGGCTTTTTCAAATCGCTGATGTCCAGTGTGATCACGCCCTGATCGCGGTAGGCGAGGTAGGCGCGGTCTTTGTACGTGGTGATGTCATGCAGTGAGACCCAGATTTTCGGCAGGCCGTCCCGCAGGCCGCCATCGTCGATCCAGTGCTCACCAACTTTCTCGCCGCCAGCAGTGTGCTGGCCAGGGAACCACCAGCGCGAAACTTCCGTCGGCTTGGCCGCATCGTTGATATCGACGATCAACAAGATCGCGCCGAAGTAACCGGGCAGGGTGGTGGCGATAAACGCGAACTTGCCCTGCTCGGGATCTTGGTGGAGCCAGAAGCCATGGACGCCGCGGTTGGGATGGCCATCGGTTTTGAAAAAACCGGTCTCGCGCGGCTTGGCGGGATCGGAAATGTCGAACAGCCGGATGCCCGAGGTCCAAGCCTTGATCTTCTCGTCGCGCACGCCTTCCTGATTGACCACCAACGTGTTTCCGAGCACGTCAATATACTGGCTTTGCACGCTGGGATCGTTTTTGACTTTCGAGATTACCCGCGGTTTCGCCGGATCGCTGACATCGACGATGCTGAATCCTTGATAGTTCGATATGTAAGCGTGCTTGCCGTCTTTGCTGACGCGAAATTCGGCGGCCTGGTCCCAGCCATCGAGATCGGTGTAAGACAGGATCGTGAAGTTTTCCAGCTCGCCGTAGCTCGGCTGGCGCTCTTTGGCGCCGCCGAGGATTGGCGACTGGGCGACCACCGGTGCCGCCGTGATCAATGCCAAAACGATTACACAACTAAACCGCCTTAACCGGAAAAGCTTCTTTACACCCATGAGATATTTCTCCTGCGAATTCTCCCCGCCGGCCCGCTATGCACGAATACGATCGTTGCTTGACATATCGCCCAATTGGATTGGTGTCAAGAAAAGTGGCGAGTTGACGCAGACAGGTAATTGCCAATTCGAGAAATTCCGATTAGCGTGCGCTCAATGGAAAGGGTGACATCATGAAGCCTGTTTCACGCTATTTCTTATGCTTGGTGTTGTGCTGGCACATGCAGGGCGCGAATGCGTCAGCCGAGCCGCTGGTGGTCGGCTACTCGGCGGTGAGTTCGGTGTTCTTGCCGTTCTGGATCGGCAAAGAAGTGGGGTTTTACAAGAAAGAAGGCCTCGACGCCCAGCTCGTCTACATCGCCAGCTCGACGACCATGGCGCAGGCTATGTTTGCCCGCCAGGTGGCGATTTCGTCGGTCAACAGCGGCAGTGTGGTGACCAGCACGCTTCAGGGCGGCGATCTGGTGCTCATGGGCGCGGTGATGAACGTGGCCGGGTTTTACATCATAACTCGGCCGGAGATCGCCAATGCCCAAGAGTTGCGAGGCAAGAGAATTGGCATCACGCGCCTAGGCTCGTCTTCTGATTTCGCTGTTCGCGAGTATCTGCAAAAAAACAAATTAAATCCCAGCCGCGACGTCAATATCGTTCAGATCGGCGGTATGCCGGAACTGGCCGCGGCATTGAATAATGGCTCGATCAGCGCGGCGCCATTGTCAGCGCCGAGTTCGTATATCGCTGAGCAGCGGGGTAACCGAGTCATCGCCAATCTCGCTAACGAAGGAATTTACTTTGTCATTGCCGGACTGACGACGACGCGCCGCTATCTGCGCGAGCAACGCGGCGAAGCCAAAGCTTTTCTGCGCGCCTTCGGCCGCGCCACCCACTTCATGTTTCAACAAAAGGACGAGGCGAAAAAGCTCTTGACCAAGTACGCCAAGATCGATGACCCCGGCATGCTCGAAGGCAGTATGAAGTACGCTTATGACTTTACCGAGAAGATTCCCCTGGTAAAGCGCGAAGGAGTGCAAGTGGTGCTCGATCAAGAGACGGCGAAAAACTCCCTGGCAAAGGATTTCACGGCTGAACGATTCTACGACAACAGCTTGGTGCAAGAGCTGATCAACGAAGGATTCTACAAATCGCTCTGGAGTAAGTGAGAGGGATGGACAGCATGATCACTAACTACGCGCCGATCGATGCCG
>JBGTCC010000637.1:0-4375 GCA_041749055.1 Thermodesulfobacteriota bacterium
GGCTTTCGCAATCTATACAACATCACTGACTTAAAAATTCCATTCTGGTGGAACGGTATCCTCACGCGCGAAGCGATTGTCCGAACCAAACGGCCCTTGATGCAAAAACTCACCCGGGCCATGGTCGAGGCGATTCACATCATCAAAACCGAGAAAGAATACGCCAAGGGACTATTCAAGAAAAATCTCGGGATCAGCGATCCCGAGGGACTTGAGCGCGCCTACAAAGATTACTCGAATGCGTTTCCCGAAGTGCCCTACCCGACACCTGACGGCGTAAAAACCATGCTCGACGATCTGGCGCCGAAAAACCCCAAAGCCGCCAGCGCCGACCCCAAAACCTACGTAGACATGAGCCTCGTCGCCGAGCTCGAGAAGTCGGGGTTTATTAAGCAGCTGTATAAGAAATAGCGAGATAAGGATTGGCGTAATGGAGTGGTGGAGCGATGGTATTCCGAGCCGACACTCCAATACTCCGTCTCTCCGCTACTCCAGTTTGCTCATAGCATCCCCGCGGTTGAATTCCCGCGCCACCCTGGGATAAGTGAAGCGAAGAACTTCAGACTAAGAACCAGGAGGCACGAACGATGGCGGAAATCATTTTAAAAGACGAACACGATATGTTGCGTCCGGGACTCGGACGGCTCAAAGGCAAAGTTGCCATCATCACGGGCGCCAACAGCGGCATCGGCCGCGCCACCGCGCGCTTGTTCGCCCGCGAGGGCGCTAAAGTGGTGTGTTGCGATATCCAAGAAACGATCTCGCCGCGCATCGATCAGCTTATCAAAGAAAAAGAAGGCGGCGACGCGCTGTTCGCCCATTGCGACGTGACCAAGCAGGAAGACTTGGACCGGGCGGTAAAAAGCGCCGTCGACACCTTCGGCAAAGTGGACATCCTCTACAACAACGCCGGTGCCGGCATTCGTAAAAAGGTCCATGAGCACACCGATGAAGAATGGAACTTTGTCCTGAACACCAACTTGAATGCCATGTACCGCGGCGCCAAGGCGGTGATGCCGACGTTCATCAAGCAGGGCAGCGGCAACATGGTGACCACGGCGTCGACCTTCGGTCTGCTCGCCTCAGCGGAATATCCCGGCTACTGCGCCACCAAAGCGGCGATCATCAATCTCACCCGCGAGATGGCCATCGATTACGGCCCGCTGGGTATTCGCGTCAATTGCGTTTGCCCCGGCGCCATCGAGACGCCGCGCTTCAGAGGTTTTCCACCCCGACCGACGCTCGGTGAAGGCATGACCGACGAGCAAAGAAAGAAGATGGGCGCCAGTAACAAAGCGCTGCTGCGCATGGGCCGGCCGGAAGAGATCGCTTATGGCGTGCTCTTCCTGGTTTCCGATGAGGCGACCTTTGTCACCGGACATGCTTTGGTGGTCGACGGCGGTCAAACCATCGCCGTGTAGCGCGACAAGCTGGAGTACTGGAGTGATGGAGTGATGGAGTGTTGGAGTGTTGATTGAATCCTAATCCAATACTCCATTACTCCATTCTTTCCGGGCCGACGCTTTCGGCGTAAAGCAGCTTATCCGCCTCAACGTCGTAGATCGAATCCGTCGCCGCGGAGAAGATACTCGCCCGCGAACACTGCGACAGCAACGGCAAGATCATTGGCGGTGCGCTCCAGGTTCGCCTTTGCGCGCAGATCGCTACCCAGTTCCAACTGGATCGCATCGATCTTCGTCCCTCGATGGCTGCCGTAAGTACGGGTCGTATAACCGCCGGTGTAATGAGTCTCCCGATCCTTCCCGGCCATGTCCGGCAGAATTTTGTAACCGATCGAAGCGAGATGTCCCAACACGCTCTTCGGTCCGCTTAAGGCCTCGATGCCGAATCGTTTTGTTAACTGGACAACGCTCTTGCCGTTGTCCGTGCCGCGGTAGATCGCCTCCGCCAGCGTCCCTTGAGCATGAATGTCGAGCAACAAGCCGCCGCCCCATTTCAGCCGAATCGCTTCCGCAGCGTCACCCATGGCGCGATGATAACCATCATAGAAGGGCTGGGCTTGGGGCGATTCATAAGCTGCAATAGCCGGTCGGTTGGCGTCGACAAATTTGCGTTCGAACCGGGCAACCACCAGGAATGGCATGGCGCCCAATCGCTCGCGCAGTTTTACCGCCACCCTTTCGGTTAATTCCGCCGTGTTACTGTCGCGTTCAGCGGTGAATTGCGCCACGCCGACGCCGCGCCGCGGCGCGACACCGGGGATCGCCTCCCGGCCGCCATGAGGCGCGGCAAGAATGATTGGCAACGAGCCGGCCCACAGGGTTAAGAGTTTGCCGTTATCAACGGAGGATTGAGCGGCGGATTCAGCATTAATAAGTAGAGTGACTGCGAATAGTAACCAGCGCAGCGATTGAACCTTACTCTGTTGCACATTGCGACCTGGTGCCGGCACGAATACTTAACTCCTGTGCGACCGCTCCAAATGCCCGCGGAAACTACTTCGGCTCAGGCATCTTGGCGGAGAGTTTTTTCAAAAACTCCGCTGGGAACGGCTCGGCCTTGAGTTCGCGGGCGCGCTTGGCTTTGATCCAGGCTTCCGAGTAGCGTTCCTGATCGTACAACGACATCGCCCAATCGCGCCAGCCCGAGGCAAATTTAGGATTGTTCTCGAGGCTTTCGGTGAAGCGGCTGTTGGCCACGACGAAATGATGAGCCCGCTCCAACGGCTTGTCGGTGCTGAGGCGAGAAGCATATTCTGAGTGAACATTGCCGAGATCGGCGAGCAACGCCGGTCTGTGCTTCGGGTCGTCGATCAGTTCCCGCGCCGTCTCTAGCTGCTCGATCGCTTCCATCAATCTGCCGCGCTCGCTCAGGACCGCACCGAAGCCCCAGTAAGCGCTGTAGTTTTTGGCATTGAGCAGCCAGGCATTATTGAAGCGCAGCATCGCCGCATCGAGCTGTTTCGCCCGCACCGCAGTCCAACCTTGGGTGGCGAAAGCATCGCTGGCCGCTTGGCGAGTCTTGTAGCGCAACGTGTTATCGCGAATAAACGCTTCATCGGCTTGCTTCTGGTTGTCAGTTCGGGCGATTTTCGGCTGGCCGAACATCGGCAGGGTGTCGGGATTGACGGGTGCTTGCGCCGCGGCACCAACCGAGCTGCAAATGACTACGATACCAAGCACAAGCGCAACGCCTTTAAGACTGAACAACGTTCTCATTCAAACGACCGCCTTTTTGCTGACGCATAATCACCGCTTTTCTCATTAGACGCAATAACTCGCCTTGACAGTTAAAAACATCTAAGGCTATTTTGACCGCAAATCAAATTACTGGAGATTATTTATGATCCAAGGATTGAAAGACAAAGTGGTTATCGTCACCGGCGGCGGCCATGGCATTGGCCGGGCTTATTGTCACGGCTTCGCCGAAGCGGGGGCGAAGGTAATAGTCGCGGACATTGACGCGCCGGCGGCGGAAAAAGTCGCCGGCGAAGTGGTCAAGCAGTTTGACGGCAAAGCGCTGGCGGCGAAAGTCGACGTCGCCAACGAGCAGTCGACCAAAGACATGGCCACGCTGACCTTGGACAAATTCAGCCGCATCGACGTGCTGGTCAACAACGCGGCGATCTTTTCGACCATTCCGATGAACCGTGGCGGTATCGATACCATCGATCCGGCGGAATGGGACCGCATGATGACGGTGAATCTCAAAGGGCTGTTTTTTTGCAGCCGCGCCGTGCTGCCGGCCATGCGCCAGCAAAAGTCGGGCAAGATCATCAACATCTCGTCCGGCACCGCGCTCAACGGCAGCGCCGGGCGGATTCACTACGTTACTTCCAAGGCTGGCGTCATCGGCTTCACCCGCACTTTAGCCCGCGAAGTCGGCGAAGATAACATCAATGTCAACGCCATCGCCCCCGGCTCGACCCTGTCTGAAGAGAATCCCACCGAAGAAGTGCTCAAAATGCGTGGCGCCCGCTTGGCCGACCGCGCCTTGAAGCGCGTCCAGCTGCCGAAAGACCTGGTCGGCACTATGCTGTTTCTCGCCTCGCCGCTGAGCGACTTCATGACCGGCCAGACCGTCGCCGTGGACGGCGGCGTGTGTTTTCTATGATTCGAGACAATAAGCGAAAAGCGTAAGAGATTACTCACCACGAAGAGCACGAAGGACGGGGCTTTGTTGATCCGAAACCTTCGTGTCCTTCGTGAACTTCGTGGTGAAAATCATCTTTGACTCATGCAGGAGCATTCAACGATACGGCTGAAGTTCGAACCTTGGAGGCATTAATTCAATGGCCGCTTATCAGCACCGGATGATTAACGTCGGCGACATTAAGACTCATTTCCTCGAAGCCGGCAGCGGTCCCGAGCTGGTGTTACTTCATGGCGGCGAGTACGGCGCATCGGCAGAGATA
>JBGTCC010000638.1:0-6976 GCA_041749055.1 Thermodesulfobacteriota bacterium
AGTGACATAACACTGCCAGTCAGCATCGAAGTCTGTCTTATTCTCCTCCGCGCGCGCGACGTATTCTTCACCCAACACCGCTTTGCGCACAGCCATACCTTTGTCGAATAGCTCGTTAGACAATGTCCACCCCCCGGAAGAATTGCCTCATGCGCTCGACTACCGCAGCCGGTTGTTCGACGCAAGGCAGATGCGCCGCGTTATCGATCAGAGAAAACTGCGCGCCTGGAATCAAGCCAGCCAGCTCGCGCCCCAGCTCCGGCGGCGTAGCGATGTCTTGGGTGCCGCAGAGCACCAGCGTCGGCTTGCGAATCCCCGTCGCTGCGCGGCGAAAGTCTGCATCGCGCAACAACGCGCAGGTGCCAACATAGCCGTCCACCGAAGTTTGCCGGAGCATTAGCGAGTAGCCACGGACATCCACCTCGAAGCGTTCGCGAAAGCCGGCGGCGAACCACCGCTCCATCGTCATCTGGACTAAAGAATCGACACCCTCGGCGCGCACCTTGTCGATACGCTGCTGCCACGCCTCAGCGCTGCCGATGCGCGCGCCGGTATCGGCTAGCACCAGCGCGCGCACGCGCTCAGGATGATTCAAAGCCACCGCCTGGGCGATCACACCGCCAACCGACACGCCGCAGACCACCGCGTCGCGAATTTCCAACGCATCTAGCAACGCGACTACGTCGCCCGCCAAATCCACTGCCGAATAGGGCGGCGCGGGGGCTTCCGACAATCCATGGCCGCGCAAGTCGTAACGAACCACGTGGAAATCGGGCAACAAGCGCGCCGCCACCCCGTCCCAGATGCGCAGATCACTGCCGAGCGAGTTGGAGAAAACCACCGCGGGCTGCTCTTTCGGCCCGTGAGCTTGATAGTGATGAACAGAGTCACCGATTTGCAAGAATGGCATCGCATTGAAACTATCCGAGCCAGCGCAACAAAGTCAAATTAACCAACCAAAAAGCCTTTGACTTCCGCCAACCAACAACCATAGAATCCAGATTGGACCGTCTAACTTTGAACTCTTGCACGAACAACCTTTGGAACGACTGGAACCGCTGAAACGATTGGAACCGTATTTTGCAAGGAGGAAATCATGTCCGAACCATTAGTTTTAGAAATCTTTTCCGACTTCGTTTGACCCTGGTGCTACCTCGTCACCGGGCGTGTCGAGAAACTCAAAAACGAATACGGTCTAGGAATTAAATTCACCAACTTCCCGCTCCACCCTGAGACGCCGGAAGAAGGCAGCGTGCGCGGCCCCGAGATCATCGCGCGCAACGGCCGGATGAAAGTAAACATGGAGCGTGAAGGCTTGCCCTTCAACGCCGAACGCAACATGTCCTTCAACAGCCGGCTCGCCCAAGAACTCGCCACCTGGGCCGAGACCAAAGGCAAAGCCGAAGAAGTCGCCAACGCGCTGTTCCGCGCCTATTTCGTCGACGTGAAAAACATCGGCAAGGTCGACGTGCTGGCGCAAATCGCGGAGCAGAACGACTTACCGAAAGACGAAGCCACCGAAGTGCTCCTCAGCCGCAAATACAAAAACGCCGTCGATGAGGACTGGAAACGCTGCGCCGCCTTCGGCGTCAACGGCGTGCCGACGTTTCTGGCCGGCAAATATTTGATGGTCGGCGCCCAACCCTATGACGAGTTGAAGCGGCTGATCGAACATGTGTTGAAAGAGCCGGAACCGCAAGAAGGCGGCAGTCCCCCAAGTTGATTTGGGTTTACCAGGTGGCGTTGTTGACCCTCACCGGTTCAACAACGCCACCGCCACCAACCCGACCGCCAGCCCGAGTATTTTCTGTCGCGACAGCCGCTCGCGAAAGCAGAGAAACGCCAGCACCGTGCTCACCGCCACGACGCCGACACTGTAGATCGGATAGAGCTGCGAGCTTTCCCATCCCTTCAGCGCGAGCACGCGAACCAGGGAATAGACCGCCACGTAGTTGACCATACCAAGCCCGACTCCGGCGAGAACGTGGACGCCGCGGAATTCCGCTGTCGAGATCACGCTCTTACCGAAGCCGATGGCGAGGCTCGATAGAAATGCGAACAGAAATCCCGACATCACGTAGGCATGATAATTCGAACCATCGAGATAGTAAGTCTGCAAGTATTTTAGAATCGTGAAGTAGCAACCGAAGGTGGCAAAAACGAGAATCGGTAAAAGATGAAACAGCTTGGAACTGAGCTTGCCGCTATTCTTGTCCGGCGCGGTGCATAGGTAAAGCGCCACTAAAGTCGCCGACAATCCGGCAATCTTTACCGGTGTCAGCGAATCGCCATATAGGATGAACGCCAGCACCGACGGGATCGCCACCGACAGGCGGCTCGCCAGGGCGGCGATGGCGACGCCGGCGCGCTGCGCCGTGTGAGCGAGCAGGAAGAAGTTCACCGCGAGCAAGAAGCCCTGTAATCCGGCGAGCCAGATCCACGGTTGGCCGACCAGGTTCTGAAGGCGGAGGCCGTTCCCGGCTAAAAAACTGCCGATCAAAACGCAGGTCACATAATTGATCGGGATCGCCCAGAATAAATTGATCCGCCAACCCGCGAAAGCGCGAAAGATCACCGGGATGACGCCGGAGCCGAGGATGGCGAGGAGCAAGTAGATCATCGGCGCTGGCGATTTACCGTTTGAACCAATTGCAAAAAGATTTCTCCCAGGGATCGAAATGACCCCCGCGCGTCGCCTGTCATTGCGCAGCAGCGAAGCGACTGAGTGATCTCTCCGCTCCGACCGTGCGTCGCCAGCGATGACTGCGACGCGGACAGCCGCAATCCAGGCGCACAGGTTACAACGCCAACCCGCTCACCCGCTCGAGCAAATCACGGTTGGCGAGTTTGGCGTCGGCCAATATTTTTTTATCATCAAGGCGCGCGAGCTGGCGGTCGCGCATGACGATCGCGCCGTCGATTATCACCGTCCGAACATCGCTAGCTTTGGCGCAGTGGACGATCTGGCTGAAGATATCGTTGATCGGCTGGTTATGCACGGTATCGATATCGAGGAGAATCAGATCAGCCCGCTTGCCGGCCTCAATGGTGCCGCACAGGAAGTCAAGCCCGAGCGCCTTGGCGCCGCCGATGGTCGCCATGCACAAAACGTCGTACGGCTTGATCACGCCGGCATCTTGGTGCTGGACCTTCTGCAACAGCGACGCCGCCTTCATCGTATCGAACAGATCCTGGGAATGATTGCTCGCCGCGCCGTCGGTGCCGAGGGCGACGTTGACGCCTTGGCGCAACATTTCGACCACCGGTGCGACGCCGTCGCCGAGCATCATGTTGCTCACCGGGTTATGCGATACCGATGTGCCGGTTTCTTTGAGGATTCGAATTTCGTCATTCGAGACATGCACCGAATGGGCGAAAATCGAATTCTCGGCTGGGATGCCGAACTGATGCAAGAATTCGACAACCCCGTTCTTGCCATGCTGCCGGCGCACCGCGTCGACCACCGACTTCGACTCGGCGACATGGGCGCTGATGCCAAGGGAATGGGCGTCGGCGAAGCGGCGTACTTCACGAAGCAGTTCGGGCGTCGTGTTGATCGGCGGCGTGTTCGGCCCGGTCATGAAAGTGAGCTGCTGAGAATTTTTATGCCGTGCGAGAAGCGCTTCGATGAGACGAAACGCCTGTTCCGGCGTTTCCTTGGTACACTCCGGCACGATCTCCCCGGTATCCATAATCGTCCGGGCAAACACCGAACGTAAGCCCGCATCTTGCAGCGCCCGGATCGTCTCCATAGCGCATTCCGGGCTGGGATTGAGAAAATTATGCTCGCAGACCGTGGTCACGCCGCCGCGGATCGCTTCAATGCAACCGAGCAGACTTCCCGTGTAGAAATGCTCCGGAGTAAGTACCCGGGCGCAGCCGTAGATGCGCTTCAGCCACGGCATCAACTCCAGGTCTTCCCACACCGCGCGCAGCAAGACTTGATAGAGATGGGTATGAGCGTTAACGAGTCCAGGCATCAGCACACAGCCCGAGCCGTCGAGCAACTCCTCGTTCTTGGCCGATTCCCGTGGCGCGCCGGCACCGACCTCCGTGATCGCGCCGTCACTCACGCGCACGAAACCGACTAAGGACTTGGGCTCAGTCATCGGTACGATGAGCGCATTGGTAACGAGTAGACTTCCCATCGCAGTGTCGCTCCCTCACTTCCCCGGCGTGTCGAATCCGGCGTTGCCGATTGCGCCGGACGACAACGTCTGCGCTCGCGGCGAGCTCTCGAATCGACTTAGCGGCTTCACCTCGGTGACGCCATAAGTAATATAGCCGACGACAAACCGTCAACGGCTCGCGATTATTTTCAATCGCGGCTCGGCTTGACCGCCGTCCCCAATCGGGATTAGGCTAGGGCAAATCTTCAAAATGAGGTGACCCATGGCACAGGACACAAAAGAGTTTCGACATAAAACCCCCGAGTTCGAGGGCCCAAAGAAAACTTGGCAGGTTTGCAACAGCGACTTGATGAAGGTTCAAGTCCAGGTGGTCAAAGACGGCGGCGAAAATAATCTGCACACCCACACCGGCGAGGATGCCTTCTGGTACGTCGTCAGCGGCGCGGTGCGATTCTACGGCGAAGGGGACAAAGTCATCGGCGAATATCAAAAGGGCGAAGGCATCCTAGTGCCACGCGGCTTTAAGTACTGGTTCGAAAGCGCCTCGAGCGACGCGCTGGAAGTACTCCGCGTCACCGCCAAGGATCAAAGCATCGACAACAAACGCGTCGACCTGTCGCCGCAAAAAGACTGGATGATTCAGCAGAATACTTTCGGCGCCAGGCAGTAATCTAAACCTGGTAAGGAGTAAAGAGTGAGGAGTACGCGGGTCCAATCCGAGACTCCTCACTCTTTACTATTCACTCCTTACCCTCCTATTTGCCCGCTTCCAGTTCTTTCATCGCCTGGCGCGCCAGGGAGAAGTCCCGCACGTCGTCGATGGGCCGCTTTTTATCGCCCAACTTGACCATTAGAGCTTCGAGTTCGGCATCGATCATCAAGCCGTCTTTGGTCATCGATCTCAATTCGTAGTCGTAGGAATGGGCCGGCACCTCCGCCGACCGCGCCGGCGTGCCCGCCAAGATCGACCCACCTGTCAGGATCACACTCAAAGGCCGCAAGAGATTACCGGCCATAGATCCCCTCCTAGGATTCCGCTTGCCGATTCCTTCCTAACATAAGCAGCCCGAAAAGAGATAGCGCTAAAACCTCGGTTATCGCCGCCCCTAGCGCAACGCGGCATTTTTTAATATATCTGCCTAAACTTTTTCTGAGGGGGAAATCCGATGCGCTCTCGTTGTAGCCGTTTCCTTTGCTTAGCCGTACTGATCGCCGTCTTGTCGGCAAACAGCGTGGTTCGCAGCGCCGAATTGATGCCGCTGCGGGCGACCTATGCGTCCGTTGGCGGCGCTTTTGCGCCGCTGTGGATCGCCCAGGACAAAGGCATCTTCAACAAATACGGCTTAGCCGTCGATCTCAAGTACATGCTCTCAGCCACCGGCACTCAAGCGCTGCTCTCGGGTAGCGTCGATATCGTCAACCCGGCAACGGAATTAGTCGAAGCCGGTCTCGGCGGCGCGCGCGTCGCTTTTATCATCGGCATCCTCAATCGCGCCGTGCTATCGATCTATGGCAAACCGGAGCTCAAACAGCTCAGTGATTTAAAAGGCAAGATTCTCGGCGTCACGCTCCCAGGTTCGACCACCGACTTGGCGGCCCGGATGCTGCTCCAACAAGCCGGCATGGTGGCTGGCAAAGATATCCAGATCACTCACTTACAAGGCATGCCCGACATGATCACCGCATTGAGCCAAGGCCGCATCGACGCCGGAATCGTGTCGGCGCCAACGACGTTGAGGGCGCGCCAGGCCGGCCTCAAAGAGCTGGTCGACATCACGGCGCGAAACATTCCGATGATCCATGCCGGTCTCGCGACTACCCGCGACTTCATCAAGAGCAATCCCGATAAAGTGCGCCGCTATGTGCAAGCGTACATCGAGGCCAACAAGATCGCCCGCACCGACCCCGAAACCACCAAGCAGGTCATCGGCAAATGGACCAAGACTGAAAACAAAGAAGACCTCGAGGAGACCTACAACACGTATGTGAAAGTCTGGGAGCAAGCGCCTTACGTCGCCGTTCCCGCGATGCAGGCGGTGTTAAATTTCGCTATCAATCCCAACGCCAAAACCGCCAAACCGGAACAGTTCATCGACAATTCCTTCGTCGCCGAGCTGGAGAAATCCGGTTTCATCAAAGAACTGTACAAGTAACCGGAATCGAATTCTCCACCACGACGAAGAACCTACAAGGGATTTTGGGAGGGGACGAAAATTCTTTCGCCCCGACAACGGGCCTTCGTGGTCAACAAAATCCGAACTGGAATTTAGCTGGAAAACACGCCAGTGGACTTCGGATTCACAGCAGAACAGCACCGCCTCATCGAGTGTGTTAACGCGCTGGTTAAAGATCGCATCGCGCGTACCGTGCGCATGTTTAAGAATAATCCCAATGACGCGATAATCGCCGCTCACGAAGCCAAGTGGATGGCCAAAGAGACTCTGGAAAAATTTATTTGGAGCAGCGCGGAAATCTGCGGCTCAACGGCGCTCTTCATCAAACATCCACTGGAACGTTTTTACCGCGACATGCACCTGCACATGATGCATGGCCGCCACGACATCGCCGCGCAGATCGTCGGCGCGTCGGAGTTAGGCGAGCCGTACGATACCAATCGGAATCACTAGTGTGAAGCGTCGCTGGAGGCTTCATTCGCTGCGGTCGGACCGCACCTCCTGATTAGATAAGGCTGAAACCTAGATTCACCGATCTGGGGGCAGTGTTTGGCGAGAAAAGTATTTGATAGGACAGGTTTCGTTGAAGGAGAACCGGCAACCCGGATATGATAGTTAAATCGCCATAGTCGAGAGATCCGAGTTATTATGAGCAGTCCGATGCAGCCGTCG
>JBGTCC010000639.1:0-7417 GCA_041749055.1 Thermodesulfobacteriota bacterium
TTTGTTCGCCTCCGATTATCCCCATTGGGATGGCGGTTTTCCGTATATGACTTCTACGGTGAACGGACGCAAAGACCTTACGGACAAACAAAAACAAAAGATCATGCGTAACAATGCCATTAAACTCTATGGATGGATTAGTTCGGAAGGAGATTCCCTTGAAAGTTAGACCTGCGGCACTTTTTAGCCTTTCCGCCTTGATATTTTTCTGCGTGTTCGTTTACCTCGCCCAAGAATGGCGCATGCAAGCGCGGCTTTATCCATGGACAATCGGCATCCCCATGGCGATTTTAGCCTTCATCCAAGTCATATTGGATTTAAAGGGCATCAAGCCAAAGGAAACCGCCGACGCCACCCCGATGGATTTTCAATTCACTAAGGATATCGAGCCTGCCCTGGCATTAAAACGGACCATCATCATGTTTGCCTGGCTTTTAGGTTTCTTTTTCGCCATCTGGCTCCTCGGCTTTCCGGTCGCGATACCGTTAATGATGTTCACCTACTTCAAATTTCAGGGTGATGAGTCCTGGAAGTTGTCGATTATACTGACGGTCATCGCGTGGTTCTTTTTCTACGGCCTATTCGTAAATTTGCTCCATCTGCCGTTTCCTGAGGGATTGATCTTTACTTGGCTTGGGCTCGATTAGCGGCTCCATTCTTTTAATCACGCATATTCCCACAGTGGCAAACTAGGCACCATGCTGCCTAGTTCAACCAGCGATAGTCGGTTTCTGAAGATATATATTATAAACCGAGGCTGGATATGACCATTGCGACAAAATGGATAGCTAGCTTCCGACCGCTCGTGACAGCACTCACGGGCATATCGCTAATTCTTAGCTTTATGCCGAGCGCGCTGGCGCAAAATAATTCTTTTTACAAGGACAAGACCGTCCGGGTTAGTCGTCGGCGCAACCCCCGGCGGCTTTTACGACCGTTGGGCGCGGCTGCTGGCGCGTTACATTCCCAAGTACATTGCCGGCAATCCCAATTTCGTCGTGCAAAACATGCCGGGCGCCGGTTCCGTGGTGGCGGCCAACTATGTTTATCACTTGGCCAAACCCGACGGGCTCACGTGGTCATGCCGCTCAACAGCCTGCACCTCGACCAGATCGTCGGCCGGTCCGAAATAAAGTATGATCTGCGCCAATTTGCCTATATCGGCAGTCAAGAAAAAACCCCAACGAGCGGCGAAATGGGCCGGCCGATGATGGCGGGGCCGGGAGTACCGCAGGAGCGGATCAAAGCGTTGCGCGATGCGTACGGCAGAGCGCTGCGCGATCAGGGCCTGATCGAGGAAGCGAAAAAGGGCCAGATGGACCTGGAATATACCGCCGGCACGGAGCTTCAAGCCCAGATCAAAGAAATTATCAGCCAGCCGCGCGAGGTTATCGAGCTGGTCAAGAGAGTTCTGACGGATTGAGGCGACTATGGATTATATATTCACTAACCCGTTGAAACGTTCAACGGTTCAACGGTTCAATCGGATCCTATTCGGGGTTGTTTTTCTGGCCCTTCAACTATTGAACCCTTGGAACCTTGAACCAACATTCGCGCAAGCGAATTTTTATCAAGACAAGACGGTGCGTATCATCGTCGGTTTCACGCCCGGTGGCTTCTATGACCGCTGGGCGCGGCTGCTGTCACGCTACATGCCGAAATACCTTCCCGGCAATCCCAGTTTCGTCGTGCAAAACATGCCCGGCGCGAGCTCGGTGATCGCGGCAAACTACGTTTACAACATCACCAAGGCGGATGGGCTGACTCTGCTGGTGCCGATCAACAGCTTATATCTCGACCAAATCGTCGGCCGCGGCGAAGTAAAATTCGATATGCGCAAGTTCGAGTTTATCGGCACCCAGGAAAAGGCGCCGACGATGCTCTATTTTCGCGCCGACAGTCCCGTCAAGACGGTCGCCGACATTATCCAAGCGAAGGAGCCGCCAAAATGCGGCTCGACCGGCACCGCGAGCACAGGCTATCTGCTCGCCAAGCTTATGGACGAAGCTTTCAAGGCGAAAATGAACACCGTCACCGGCTATCAAGGCGGCAGCGAGATCGATATCGCGGTCGAGCGGGGTGAGATCGTTTGCCGCGGCATGGACATCCCGCCGCATTTTGGCCGCGAGCCATTCGACGGCTGGCATAAGCGCGGCTTCGACCGGCATATTCTCCAAAGCGGACCGAAGCGCGATCCGCGCATGGGCGACGCGCCGACACTATTCGAGCTCATGGACCAATATAAAACACCGCAAGTCGTGCGCGCGGTCGCGCGCATTGTGCTCGCCAGCGGAGATTTTGGCAGGCCTATGGTCGCCGGACCAGGCAATCCGCCTGAGCGTATCAAGCTCATGCGTGATGCTTATGCCAAAGCGATGCACGATCCGGCTCTGATCGAGGAAGCGAAAAAGAGCCAGATGGACATGGAACACACGCCGGGCGCAGAGCTGCAAACTTTAATGAAGGAACTGATGAATCAGCCGCGCGAAGTCATCGAGCGAGTAAAAAGAGTGCTTTCCGAATAGTCGGGGAAACGAACATAATGAAAATCAAAATTACCGTTCTGCTTGCTTTACTCGCGATCCCGATCGGGATCGCGGCGCACTCCTTGGCACAAGCGCAATCTGAACCCTTTTACAAAGGTAAAACAGTTCGCATCGTCGTTGGCCTGACGCCGGGCGGCTTCTACGATCGCTGGGCGCGCATGCTCGCCCGATTTATGCCGCTTTACATGCCGGGCAACCCCAGCTTCATCGTGCAAAACATGCCGGGCGCGGGATCGATGATCGCAATGAACAATGTTTTCGGCGTCGCCAAACCGGACGGGCTCACCGTGGTCATGCCCAACTACGGCGTCTATCTCGATCAGCTGGCGGGACGCAAGGAAGTCCGTTTCGACATCACCAAGGGCTATTTCATCGGCTCGCCGGAGAAGAGCGATATCATTCTATACGCGCGCGCGGACGCCCCCTTCAAATCAGTCCAGGATATGAGAAAGCTCGCCGAGCCCGCCAAGTGCGGCGCCACCGGCACCGCCGGCGCGGACTACTTGATCGCGAAAGTTCTCGACGACACCCTTGGAATCAAGATCAACACGGTCATGGGTTATGCCGGCGGCAGTGAAATCGACATCGCCGTTGAGAAAGGCGAAGTGGCTTGCCGGGGCATGACCATCGCCCCCCACTTCGGCCGCGAGCCCTTCGATACTTGGCATAAGAAGGGTTTCGATCAGCATATCGTGCAAACCTCGGAAAAGCGCGATAGCCGCGTCGCTGAGGTGCCGACGCTGTACGAAATCTTCGACAAAGAAAACACCGCCAATGAGAGCCGCCGGGTCGCCGATGTGATCTTGCGCGGCGGCGACTTTGGCCGTCCCATGCTGGCCGGCCCAGGCACGCCGTTCGACCGGGTGACGATACTGCGGGAAGCCTACGTCAAATCGATGACCAATCCGGAACTCATCGCCGAGGCGAAAAAAGCCCGTATGGACATGGAGCCGGTCACCGGCGAACAACTGCAAGCACTGGCTAAACGAGTCATGAATCAACCGCCCGCCGTCCTCAAACGCGTCAGAAAAATACTTGAATGACCCCGATCCTATTGGCTGAAGAAATCCATCGTCTAAAGGTTACTTAGGAGATCTTTTATGCGAAAAACTCTCGCCGTGCTGCTACTTGCCCTTGGTTTCGCTACGCCGCTCGCGGCCCAGACGCCTTACTATCAAGGCAAACAAATCAAAGTAATTGTCGGTTTCACCACCGGCGGTTTTTATGATCGCTGGGCTAGGCTGCTGTCCCGATACATGCCGAAATATATTCCGGGCAATCCAGAGATGATTGTCCAGAATATGCCCGGCGCCGGTTCGGTCATCGCGACAAATTTTGTCTATAGCGTCGCCAAACAGGACGGACTAACCATCGGTTTTCCGAGCAATGCCATTTACCTCGACCAGCTGATTGGCCGAGCGGAAGTTAAATACGACGTGCGGAAATTCGCATGGATCGGCTCCCCGGTCACTGAACCGATGATTTTTTACGTTCGCTCGGACTCCCCCTACAAAACAATCCAAGACATCAAGAACGCCACGGATCCGGCCAAGTGCGGCTCCACCGGCACAGTCAGCAGCGACTACATCTTGGCCCGTTTACTCGAAGAAACCTTGCCGCCCACCAAGATCAATACGATTCTGGGTTATCCCGGGGGCTCTGAAATCGATCTCGCGGTTGAAAAAGGCGAGGTCAGCTGCCGGGGCATGACCGCGTCGCCTTTCTTTGGACGCGAGCCGTTTCTCAGCTGGCAGAAAAGGAACTTCGTCCGGGTGTTGTTTTTCACTGGCAGCAAGCGCGACAAACGACTGCCCGATGTGCCGACGCTATATGAGATATTTGACAAGGAAAAGGTGCCCGAGGACCGGCGCCGAATTGCCGAGGTCATCCTCGCCGCGGAGGAGTTTGGCCGTCCCATCGTCGCCGGACCCGGCACGTCGCCCGAGCAGGTAAAAATCTTGCGCCAGGCCTTCGATCAAGCTATCAAGGATCCAGAGTTATTGGCGGATACAGTGAAACAGAAAATGGATGTCGATCCGGAAAGCGGGGGAAATTTAGAAAAACTCGCGGCCAAGACCATGAACCAACCCGCCGATGTAATCGCGCGGGTGAAGAAACTTTTGGGTAATTAGTTGAATCAGCCATTAATACCAATGTCCAGATTGAATAATATTGAGGAGGCTAGTTCTGATTATGTTTCAATTCTTAGCAATCTTTTCTGTCCTCGTGATCGGCCAAGCCGCCCACGCCCAGACCCCGTTCTATCAAGGCAAAACCATTACGATTATCGTCGGCACCAAAGCGGGCGACGCCTACGATTTATATCCGCGCATGATCGCCGAGTTCATGCCCAAATACATTCCCGGCAGCCCTAATATTATTATCCAGAACGTCCCCGGCGCCGCCTCGTTGATCGCCGCGAATCAAGTCTATAACGTCGCCAAACCCGACGGACTGACCCTAGGCGCCATCTACCCGGCGCTCTATTTCGAGCAGCTGACGAAAAAACCCCAGGCGAAATATGACTGGACCAAATTCGGTTGGATCGGCAACCCGGTGACCTCGAACCATCTGCTCTACATGCGCAGCGACACTCCCTATAAGACCATTGAAGATGTCCGCAAAGCGTCCAGCGCGCCAAAATGCGGCGCCTCCGGGGTCACTTCCACGGGCTATTACATGCCGAAGCTGATGGAGGAAACCATCGGAACGAAATTTGATATCGTGTCCGGCTACCAGTCCGGTCAGGACATCGATCTGGCCGTGGAACGTGGCGAACTGCAATGCCGGGCGTTTACGCTAACCGCGTTCTTTGCCCGGGAACCCTTCATATCGTGGCGCAAAAGAGGCTTTGTCAACGTGCTCATGCAGAGCGGCGCCAAGCGCGATCCCCGCTTAAAAGAAGCACCGACCCTTTACGAGTTGATGAACACGTATAAAACCTCGGCGCAGGCAAGGAGCTTGGCGAAAGTAATCTTGTCCGCCGGTGAGTTCGGCCGGCCGCTTGTCACTCCTCCGGGAATACCCGCGGACCGTCTCAAGATTTTGCGTGACGCCTTTGACAAAACAATGGACGATCCCGCCTTCAAGGCTGCCGCGGAAAAACGACGGCTGGATCTGGATCCGGGTACCGGTGCCGAGCTCGAAAGCTTGGCGCAAGAAGTCATCGCGACCCCACCCGATGTCGTGCAAAAAGTGGAAAAGCTGTTGGACGGAAAATAAACAAACTTGGCCGGAGCTATCGCTCCGGGTAGCTCCGGCCAAATATCCGGAGGGAAGGAGTACCGTGATGCTTGCAACTCTCGTCCTTGTGGCCGCTCTTGCGTGGAGTTCAACTCTCCTCGCTCAAACTCCCTACTACCAAGGGAAAACCATCAATATCCTTGCCGGCACCAAAGCCGGCGATGTCTACGATCTCTATCCGCGCTTGCTTGCCGAGTATATGACGAAGCATATTCCTGGCAATCCCAACATCATCGTGCAAAATGTTCCGGGCGCGGCTTCATTAATCGCCGCCAACCAGGTCTACAACATCGCCAAACCAGACGGGCTGACTCTCGCCGCGATCTATCCAGCGCTTTATTTCGATCAGCTGATCAAACGGCCGGAAGCGAAGTATGATTTTGCGAAATGGAACTGGCTCGGCAGTCCGGTAAAATCGAACCAGTTGCTCTACATGCGCGCCGACACGCCATACAAATCCATTGAGGATATCCGTAAGGCGGCCACGGCGCCGAAGTGCGGTGCCACCGGTATCGCTTCCGCCGGTTACTACATACCCAAGCTGGTGGAGGAAGTGCTCGGCTCCAAGTTTGACATCGTATCGGGTTACGTGTCAGGACAGGATATCGATCTGGCGGTGGAACGCGGCGAGCTCCAGTGCCGGGCATTCACGATTACCGCCTACTACGCCCGCGAGCCGTTTATCTCTTGGCGCAAACGGAATTTCACCAACGTGTTGGTACAGACCGGCAGCCAACGCGATGCTCGAATCAAGGATTCGCCGACCATTTATGAACTGATGGATAAATACAAAACCAGTGCGACCGGACGAACCCTGGCGAAGGTGATCCTGGCCTCGGGGGATTTAGGACGCCCCATCGTCGCCCCACCTGGAGTACCGGCGGATCGGCTCACGATCCTGCGCGATGGGTTCGATAAGACGATCGCCGACTCGGCGTTCCTTGCCGAAGCAGAAAGGCGCCGGCTCGAAATCGATCCGACGAAATGGCAGGAAATGGAATCGCTGGCAAAAGACGTTATGCTCACCCCCCCGGACGTGGTGGCACGGATGAAAAAGTTACTGGGTGACGGCTAAAACCAACACACAAGGGGCAAGGTCCACATGATGACAAAAAAGAAATCAACCGGATCGGACCGATCGGTCGGATCGGTCCTATTCCTCCTAACGGTTCTGCTATTCGACGCTCCACTCTATGCCCAAGCTCCCTTCTACCAGGGTAAAACCATCAGGCTCGTCGCCGGCACCCCAGCAGGCAGCGTGTACGATCTCTACGCGCGCATGGTCGCGCAATTCATCCCTAAATATATTCCCGGCGCCCCCAATGTCATCGTGCAGAACATGCCCGGGGTGGCTTCCATGGTGGCGGCCAATTACATTTACACAGTCGCCAAGCCCGACGGCTTGACCATTGGCTCGATCCAGCCGGCGCTCTATTTCGATCAACTGGTCGGGCGCAAGGAAGTTCAGTTCGATTGGCAAAAATTCACCTGGATCGGCAACACCACGGTGTCGCACCATCTGCTCTACATGCGCAGCGACACCCCGTACAAAACCATCGAGGACATCCGCAAAGCCGCCGTGCCGCCCAAATGCGGCGCCGAAGGCACGGCCTCATCGGCCTACTACC
>JBGTCC010000640.1:0-2553 GCA_041749055.1 Thermodesulfobacteriota bacterium
GATGCTGTTCGACGCTCCAGATGCCGGGACCATGAGTGGCGATATAAAGAAAAATGAAACAGTACACGACGGCTAATTCGCCCTGATTCAGGATCGGCCAGTAGCCCTGGGGAAAATGGCCGATGAAGTAGGCGAGCGCCATATGGCCGCTGGCCAAGAAAGCAGCGGCAACGGTGAATATTCCCAAGGCGATCATCAAACCCAGTATAAGTTCGAGCCAGCCGGCGATGCCGAGCAGACTAAACAACGGCGCCGGCGCACCGTTGACTCCGCCGAAGGCGCCGAGAGCTTTCTGTAAGCCATGGCAGAGAAAAAGCAGGCTGACGACAATTCGCATGATCGCGTACGCCTTGGGCTCGTAGACGGATAGTATTCGGTGCACTGGTTATTCTCCGGTTCAGTTCTCCCGGCCGTAGAAACGCTTAGCGTTGGTCGATAAAATTGCCGCTTTGTCAGTTTCATTGATGTCATCGCGGTCAAGCAGTTCGTCGATCTCATGGCGGCAATGCTTGGCGTCGAAGCTCTCGTGGGGAAAATCGGTGGCGAACAGAAACGCTTCGTTGCCGGCTTCCTTGACGGCAAAGCCCAGGCCGCGGTCGTCGCAGTCGAAGCCGACGAAGATACGCCCCGCTTTCACATGGCGGCGAAAATATTCGCTGGCCATGACGTTGGGGTGCGAGCTCGGCAGGAATTCGCCATGAATGTCGACCTGCAGATGATGCGGGTAGGAGCGGTCGAGACGGTCCATGAAGAACGGCACCCAGGTCGCGCCGCCTTCGAGGAAACCGACGCGCAGTTTGGGGAAGCGATCGAACACACCGTAGGAGAGCATTGCGGCTGCTTGCGCCATGATCCCGAACGGATGGCCGAGGGCATGCACCGGATAGTAAACGCCGATGCTGTCCATGCCTAAATGGTGCAGCGCGCCGACGTGAACCGCCAGCGGCGCGTTAAGTTTCTCGGCTTCCTCGTAGATTGGCCAATAGATCTTTGAGCCCAAGTGGCCTTTGATGCCCTCGCCGTTGGACGGCAGCATGGCACCGGCCATTCCGAGTTCTTTTACCGCGCGGCGCAATTCTTCACAGGCGGCTTGGGTATCTTGGATCGGGATTAGCGCCATGCCTTCGATGCGCGGCGTGACTTTGGTGAATTTTTCATAAAGCCAATTGTTATAGGCGCGGCAAGCGGCGATAGCCCAGTCTTCGGCGATGATCCGGCCGACGGCTAATCCTGCCGTGGGATAGACGACGGTCCAATCGATCTCAGTTTCGTCCAGGAAGTCGAGCCATTCTTTGGGACCGACGTCGCCGGTACGCGAACGCTTTTCGCCGCCTTCCAAGTAATGAAAGTGAATGTGATCGAAGGCAGGAAATACCTGCGTGCGATTGCCCGCCGGCATGAATTTAGAAATTTCGTCCATGCAGGGGCGGTCGTTGACATGGCCGTCGGCGTCGATGATTTGCATTTTATTCAATTACCTTTCGTTGCAACTTGTATGGGCTATAACAAGTTGGCTTTGGCGGTGTCAATCAGGATTGGTTCAAGAGTTCAAAGGCTCAAGGTTCAATGTTGACCGGGAAAATGCTGACGAGATAGTTGCGATGTAGTAACTCAGTGGAGGTGCCGATGATTTCAGCTCGAACAATTCTAACTCTCGTCGCGTTATTGGTTGCAAGTACTGGTTTCGCCCAGGATGCGAAATTGATCGACGCCGCCAAGAAAGAATGCGGGAAAGTGGTGATCTACGGTTCCTTGGAGAGCCAGGTAGTGGATGAAGTGCTCGCCGGCTTTCGCAAGAAGACCGGGCTCAACGCCGAGTACTGGCGCGCTTCGGCGATGAGCGTGATGAACCGGTCGATGAGCGAGTACCGCGCCGGCGCGCCGCTTTACGACATCGTCATGAACAACTCGGATCCGCTGGTGATCATGGCCAACGAGGGGATGATCGCCAAGTACGACTCGCCGACGGCGAAAAAATATCCCAAGGAGCAGATCGATCCGCGGCTCGGCCCGGTGAGCCGCTACGGCATCGTCGGCGTGGTCTATAACAAGGGCTCGATCAAAGCCGAGGACGCGCCCAAATCACTCGACGATCTGGTGAGTCCGAAATACAAAGGCATGCTGGTGATGGCCGATCCGACGCTCCATGTGACGACTATTCAGTGGTTGTCGAGCCTGCACAAGATCATGGCCAGAGAACGGGCCGACAAATTCATCCGCGATCTGGCGGCGACGAAGCCGACCTTGGTCGAGTCGATGCTGCCGGCAGCGGAGCGCATGGCCAACGGCGAGTTTCCCATCGCCCTGACCTTCGTCAAATACGCCTACACCGCGGCCAAGGGCGGCGCACCGCTGGATTATGTGCGCCTTGATAAAATGCTCGGCGACGCCCACTTTGCCGTGCTCAGTAACAAAGCACCGCGCCCGAGCGCCGGCAAAGCGTTCATCGACTACTATCTTGACGACGACAACATGAAGGTCCTCGCCCAAGCCGGCGAATTCCCCAACCGCAAAGGCATATACCCGCCGCTCCCCGGCGCGGACAAGATTCAG
>JBGTCC010000641.1:0-5957 GCA_041749055.1 Thermodesulfobacteriota bacterium
AGGGGTTCGCCGGCCCAACTGGAAGGCTCAAGCCAAGGACAAAGCACTATCCATAGAATGATCAAGATGCGTTTCATTCCGCCTCAGCCACCAATTCGAAGGTTCTCCGCGGCGATTAAAAAGCACTTTCGCCATCAATGGTTAGCACCGCAGCGTCGAGGAAATTTAGCGCGGTGTCGGCCATACTTGGAGCGCATCGCCGGCCGCAGCGACGGACTGACTACAAGACTCCGCCGCGCCGATGCCGACAATATACCTCTACCGTCCAGTGTCGCAATGATTATTGGCGAACCGGCTTCACGGTGAGCGCGCAGCTGGATCGTTGCTCGTTCAGCTTGAAGGACGGCTATCTATCCGATCGATCGCGCGGTGCGGCCAGTCGGGCAACGGCTGCGTAATGTTTTTCGATATTGGCGACTTCAGCAGATACGCGGCCGGGGCAAGGCCGCAGGTCGTGATGGGCAACGTCGGCTCCAGCGGTCGCGAGGAATACACTACCAGCGGCGATGACTGGTATTGAAAAACTAGGGCTTATCGAGCGCAAGGGCCAACCGGCGCCGGCACGCGTCTTTGAAGTCGCCTGACGAAATCAGTCGCGGCGCAGTTAGGCTCTTGACGTGCCTGCTGCAACAGCCGTAACTTGTCGGCTGTTTATACTTGGAATTGTTATATAGGAGTGAGCCGGTATGAAAAGACTGCTTTCGCAGGTTACATTGCTCTGGCTTTGCTGCGGGGGCGAGGTGTTGGCCGCTCCGCTGCGATTGTCTTATTTGGTGGTCGGGCCCACGGTTGCAGGCGCTGGCGATGGAGCGGGTGTCCTAAGAAGGATGGCTCCAGCCAAGCACTAAAACATCTAAATGAATCTTGTGGAGTTGCCATGTCGAAGCCAATTCGGTTGAGCGTTACACTCATTATCACACTTTTGGTCTACTTTGCGTATTTACCTCTCGACTCAATTCTTGCCGCCGACGCGAAACCCGCCTGGCAGGCGGAGTGGGACAAGACCGTCAAGGCGGCGGAAGACGAAGGCGCGTTGGTGCTCTACATCACCGGGGCCTTCGAGCCGGTGTTTCGCGAAGCGTTTCAGAAAAAGTTTCCCAAGATCAAAGTCACTCTGGTCACCGGACGGGGGCCCGATCTGAGCCAGCGCATCATGAGCGAGCGTCGCGCGGACAAGTTCGCTGTCGATCTCTATGTTTCCGGTAACATCTCGCCGCTGACGGTTTTTCATCGGGCTAAGATTTTGCAACCGGTGCAGCCTTTGTTGCTCCTGCCCGATGTCGTCGATCTATCCGCTTGGTATGAAGGCAAGCATCATTACGACGACCCGGAGAATCGTTACATCTTCGTCTTCGAAGGCACGCCGCGCAGCGGCGAGATCACTTTTAACAGCAAAATGGTCAATCCAGCCGAGATCAAGTCCTATTGGGATTTGTTGAACCCCAAGTGGAAAGGTAAAGTCGTATCCGTCGATCCGTTTCAGTCCGGTCCGATCAGCGCGGCGCAGCTGTTTTTTTACAAGCACCCCGAGCTTGGACCGGAGTTTATCCGGCGGCTGCATAGCGATACCGAGATCACGATCTTGCGCTCCAACGAGCAGATGTTGGATTGGCTCAGCGCGGGCAAATACGCCTTTGGCATCGGAGCGAGAAACGTCGACGATGCCATGATGCAGGGGTTGCCGCTCAATCAATTTGTTCCGGGATCGCTCAAAGAAGGTTCTTCCGTGACAGCGTACAACGGCACGCTGAGCTACTTCAGCCGTGCGCCCCATGCCAACGCCGCCAAGGTCGCCGCCAACTGGCTCCTGTCGCGCGAGGGACAAACGGCCTGGCTCGACTACAATCACAAGACCGGCGGGCTCTACGATTCCTTGCGAGAGGATATTTCCAAGGACAAAGTCAGCGAGCGCGCGCGCCGCGTCAAGGGCGCCAAGTTTCTCTGGCTCAACCCGGCGTGGATCGAAGAGCTTGACGCGATCCGCGATATCATCAAGAAGGGACTCGCGAGCGGCGGCAAGGGAAAATAACCAAGGCATCGTCAAAGTTAGTTTCGCGTTACGCTTGGGAAAGTAGCGCTAGTTTTTGGTTTTTAAGCAATTGGAGCGGAACTGCATTGTGTCAATATTCTTAATCTGCGAGGGTCTTGCGTGGTGGAGTACTGTCGAACTTAGAATGGTAAATGCCTCGCTACAGGCGATGGTGGTCTGTTCGGGGAGTTAGCGAGACGTGTCATGAAGAATAATGAAATCAACGCCGCCTGGACTTACCATAACGGCACCAAACATTCGTATCAAAGCGTCCGGGCCAATCGCCACTATCTCGACTTTGAGAACCAACCGCTTGCTTTCAAAATTTACTCCGACTTGGAGCCGATCGCTTTACCGGCGCAGCTGTCGTCGTCGGGAATGCCGTCCCTGGCCGCCATAGCGGCGGCCGATACGCCGCGCGATCGTCCAGTCACGCCGACGCGCCAGACCCTCGCGGAGATGCTTTTTCTCAGCGCCGGCATCACCAGACGGCGAAAATATCCTGGTGGAGAAATACTGTTTCGCGCCGCGGCTTGCACCGGCGCGCTCTATCACGTCGACCTGTATCTGGTCTGCGCCGATTTAGCAGATATTCCCGCCGGAGTTTATCATTTCAGCCCCCATGACTTCGCGCTGCGCCGCCTGCGCCAGGGCGATTACCGCGGGGTCCTGACGCGGGCGAGCGGTCAAGAACCCTCGGTCGCCGAGGCGCCCGCGGTTTTGCTTTGTGCTTCGACGTTCTGGCGCAATGGCTGGAAATACCAAGCCCGCGCCTATCGCCACTGTTACTGGGATAACGGCACGATACTCGCCAATCTGTTGGCGGCTGCGGTGGCGCGCGGCCTCCCCGCGAAAGTTGTCATTGGTTATGTCGATGCCGCAATCAGCGAACTGTTAGGGTTAGATCCCAAACGCGAGGCGCCGCTATCGTTGGTTGCTCTGGGTTGCGGCGCGCCTCAGCCAGGCCTTCGGTCGACCTCGTTAGAGCCGCTGGTTTTGCAAACCGAGCCGCTATCCAAGACGGAAGTCGATTACTCGGCCATGCGGGCGATGCATGAGGCTTCGTCGTTGGCGAGCGCAGAAGAGGTAGTTCAATGGCGCGCAGGGAGGGACAGCCACAGCGGTGCGCAGGACGATCGGAGCACTAACGGCGGCCGGCGAGTTTTCCTGCAAGCGCCGAGCGCTGACGACGTTCCCTCCGCAACGATCGAGGACGTTATCGTTCGGCGCGGTTCGACGCGCCAATTTGCCCGGGAGTCGATCACCTTCGGGCAACTTTCCACCATGCTCGATCGGGCGACCCGAGGCATCTCTGCTGATTTTCTCAGTGCCGGGGATTCGCTCAACCAGCTATATTTGATTGTCCATGCGGTGGACGATCTTGCGCCCGGGGCCTACGTCTACCGGCGCGATCTGAATGCGCTGGATTTGCTCAAGGAAGGCGACTTTCGCCGTGAAGCGGGTGAACTCGGCTTGGGCCAGGACATTCCAGCGGATTGCAGCGTCAACGTCTATTTCTTGGCGGATCTCAATCGAGCCTTGGAGCGTTTCGGCAACCGCGGCTATCGCGCCGCGCAGCTCGAAGCCAGCATCATGGGCGGCAAGCTTTATCTGGCGGCCTACGCTCAAGGCCTGGGCGCTTCCGGCCTAACGTTCTTCGATGATGACGTGACGGAGTTTTTCTCACCCCAAGCCGCGGCAAAGAGCGTGATGTTTTTGATCGCCCTGGGAAAGTCGCTCAAGCGCAAAAGCTAGCGGTAACGCATCATGTTGTCCGGCAGAGAAAACGCTGAGCGTTGGAAGCGATAGGCTGGATGAGATATGTCGAAAGAAAAAACGCGATCCTGTGGCCGCGTATTGACACAGGCCAAGAATCCCATGGCAGCCAAAGCTCTCGCCATGGTTAGTTCGATCGCATTGTCGTCACCACCAATGACATTGAAGCAACCGCGAAGTTCTACGAGCGGGCCTCTGGCTCCGCAAGGGAAGTGTTTCAAGGTTCGGACTGGCAGTCACGCTATACCCTGCGCTTCGGCGATCAATAGATCAACCTACAGGACCTTGCCACCGGCACCGTGTGTCGCCTGTCGAAATGATCCAGCCTGGGCTGTTGCCGCAGCCGCGCAGCTGCTCTTGACGTTCGGTTCGATACTGCGATATACAACGCCGATGCCGATCCAGTTCATACTGCCGAAGAGGTTCACGCGCGCTCAGATCGAGTGGCGTGTGGACGAGTTGGTGCTGCAATATCAAGGCAAGAGAGACAAGAAAATCATCGCCCAGATTGCCGCCCTGAACCGCGTACTCGCCAAAATGGATGTCCAGGGTGCCGAGTCTTCCCAACCCAGGAATCGACAGTAGCCTTCCTGATTAAATCTTGAGTTATATCGCTTCGCATCGCTTACGGTGCGGCATAAAAAACCGGGTCGATCAGAACGACTTTGGTTCTAATGGCCCGACCGCGACTTGAATCGCGCTGCACGCCATTCGGCTGTGAAGCCGGCATCATGCGCAACATCCGCCGCCGCCTCTTGAACGAACGGGCCATAGACTGCGCTCCAGCCCAGACAATTCCGCGACCCTGCCGGCAACCTTGTTAAAGTGACGGAGTACGTCAGCAAATGCGAGCCGCATGCAAATGAATAAAGACACTGAGTCTCTTGCGATAAATAAATCAGCTGGCCCTTTTCCCTGAGCGGCAGTACTGTGCGTTGCGGGAGCACGCACAGCGGGGATGTTGCAGCATGAATAGCCTACGACGATTTCTGACAGCGATCCGCGCACTAGGTAAAGAGCGCATCTGGCTCCTCGGGGTTCTTACCGCCGGCCATTTTGTCATTCACTGGTTCCAGCAGTTCTATCCGGTAATATTGCCGGCGATCAAGTCGGGATTGAATCTGACCAACGTCGAAGTCGGCGCGCTGACTTCGGCCCAACAAGTCGTGGTTGGCCTCGGCCAGTTGCCCTTCGGCATGGTTGCCGATGCCATGGTGCGCTATCGCGGCGGGATTCTGGCGTTGTCGCTGGTCTCCATGGGCGCGGCCTATTTTCTTCTGGCGATGCCGGCGTTCATCTGGGCCCTGCTCGGCTCGGCGCTGATCGGCTTGGGCACGGCGCTATGGCATCCCACCGCAGCGGCATCGTTATCGAACCGCTTCCCGGAGCAGCGCGCCACCGCGCTGTCCATTAACGGCACCGGAGCAACTCTCAGCGACACGATAACGCCACTGTTGGTCGGCGTGTTGTTGGCAAATTTTTCCTGGCAGACGGCGACGCAGGTGCAACTGCTGCCCGGCCTGCTCTTCGCTTTTCTGCTCTGGCGCGCCCTGGCCGGTGTATTCAGCGACAGCGCCGTACCACGCCAGCGTGTTTCCGCGCAATTTCGCGACGTCGCCGCCGTCATCAAGAATTCGGCATTTTTAGGGTTGGCGGTTGCCACCGGTCTGCTGTCGATGTCGCGGCTGATCGTCCTGACTTTTCTGCCGATCTACCTGCAGGAGCATTTGCACTACTCGAGCGTCTCGCTGGGAATTTACATCGCCCTGCTGCATGTGATGGGGACCGTCTCGCAGCCGGTTTTGGGCGTGCTTTCGGACCGCTTCGGACGCAAGACGGTTCTGCTGCCGTCCTGTCTCCTGCTCGGATTATTTTTCGCTCTCTTGGCGGTGGCGCCGCCAGGCATTCCCCTCGGTTTGGTGATCGTCGCCATTGGGCTTTTTTTCTACACGCTTTTCAATATTTTCAATGCCGCGGTCATGGACGTCGCCGGCTCCAACGTCCAGGCAGCCACCTACGGACTTACCTCTCTTATCACCCAGCTCGTGGTTATTCCTGCGCCGATGATCACCGGCTATTTGATCGGCGGGTTGGGGATCAAATTCGCGTTCATCTTGGCGGGAATATTTCTGCTAATCGCCGGTCTGGTGCT
>JBGTCC010000642.1:0-1838 GCA_041749055.1 Thermodesulfobacteriota bacterium
GACGTCACGCTCTACGCCCAAGGTGAAAAAGACCAAGCCTATCAAAAAGCCGTTGAAGCCTATCTTGACGGCTATGAATTGGCCGAACCGACGTTAAAGGCAAAAGATTCCAATCTCAGTGGCGATATTGAAAGCTTGTTCGGTCAATTTCGTAACGCCATCAAGCAAGGGGCGCCGCTGGAAGAGATTCAAAAGCGCCATCTCGAAATCGAGGTAAAACTCGAACACGCCACCGAGACACTAGCGCGGGACGATAGCTATTCGGGATATTATGCCTTCGCCAATTCAGCCTTGATCATTTTCCGCGAGGGACTCGAAGCGGCGCTGATCCTCGCCACCATCATCGGCATGTTACGCGTCATGGGCGCACCCGAGGCGATCCGCTACATCCATCTCGGCTGGATCCTCGCTCTGGTCTGCGGTGGGTTAACCTGGATCGCCACCCAAACCGTGCTGACTCTCAGTGGCCTTCACCGCGAAACCATGGAAGGATTTATCTCGGTCTTCGCCGCGGTCGCGCTGTTCTACGTCGGCTATTGGCTGCACACCCGTTCCGAGGTCAAACGCTGGCATCAATTCGTCCAACAGAAAGTGCAATCCGGCATCTCGAGCAGACGCATCTTCGGCCTCACTAGCATCTCGTTTTTCGCCGTCTACCGTGAAGCCTTCGAAGTCGTGCTGTTTTACCAAGCGCTGTGGATGCAGAATGAAGGCAGCCGCGGCTCGATTCTCTGGGGACTAGTGGTCGGCCTGGGGTTATTGGCAGCGGCGACCTTCGCGATCTTGAAGTTGGGGCTGAAACTACCGCTCAAATATTTCCTGAGCGCCACCGGGATGCTGCTATACATTATGGCGTTCATCTTTGCCGGTAATGGCGTCAACGAGTTGCAGGCGGCCCAGTGGCTCCCGACCACACCGCTGAGCATGCCGCCGGCGATGCCCATGCTCGGCATTTATCCAACCGTGGAAACTCTCGCGGCGCAAGGATTGATGCTCTGTGCCTTTGTCGCGACCTCCTTTTGGCTAGCCCGACAACGCCAAAAAGCTGCTTAGCCGCACCCAAGCCATCTCAAAACAAATTTGGAAAATCGCGTCACGCGATCGGTATCGAAAAATCAGATCCCAAACAATGCGCGCACGTTAGCCGTAGTAGCAGCAGCGACTTCGTCGATGGCGACTGCCTTTACTTGAGCAATCGTCTCGGCGACGAAGCGCACATAGGCAGGCTCGTTGCGCTTGCCGCGATGGGGCACAGGGGTGAGATAAGGCGAATCAGTTTCGACTAACATTTTTTCCAATGGAACCTTGCGCACTACTTCGCGCAGCGGCTCGGCATTTTTGAATGTGATGATACCGGTAAACGACAGGTAGAAACCCAAATCAAGATAAGCGCAGGCCGCTTCGTAGTTGCCGGTGAAGCAGTGAATCACGCCGCGCAGCTCGCCGCCGCCTTCGCGGCGCAGTAATTCGACAGCATCCTGCGCCGCGTCCCGTTCATGGACGACAATCGGCAGTTGGGTCTGGCGCGCCATCTCGATGAATTGACCGAACACGCGACGCTGCACGTCATGGGGAGAATGGCTGTAGTAGTAATCCAAACCGGTCTCGCCGACGGCGATGACTCTAGGATCGACGGCTAGGTTTTTTAGAACTGCCAATTCATCGGCGCCAACATCCTTAGCGTCATGGGGATGCATACCGACGGTGGCGTAAACGTTGTCGAATAAATGCGCCAGCCGCACCGCTTCGCTGTTGCTCGACATATCCCCGGCGCCGCCCACCGCGACGATCATCTCGACGCCGGCTTCGCGTGCCCGGGCAATCACCGCCTCGGCCTC
>JBGTCC010000643.1:0-5249 GCA_041749055.1 Thermodesulfobacteriota bacterium
CAGCACCGCGATGTCGGTCTTCCGCAGCAGCGGCAGATCGTTGGCCGAGTTGCCTAAGCCAATGGAAATTAAGGACGGCTGCTGGCGCCGATAGTGACCGAGCAAAGCATTGACTGCGTCGCCTTTGTCATGGCCGCCGGTGAGATGATAGAAACGATCTCCCTTGGTGACCGTTAGACCCCTCGCCCGCAGCGCGGCTAGAAGGGTTGCCTCATCGCCGGCATCGATGAAGAACGGTTCGTCGTATTCCCGTTGCCGGGCCTGAATCGCCTGTTCCAAGGTCAGACCGGTGCCGGACATGATGGCCTGAAAGGTCATCGTGCCAAACGACTGAACGACCGTTTCACAGGCTTGAGCAGTTTCTTGCAGCGCTTGGCGCAAATGAAATATCCGCTTGCCGAATTCGATAACGTCGAAGACCCGGCGCGACTCCACGGTCGCCATCGCAAATGGAAAATAATTCTGCGGCAGATAAATCGCCCCGCCGCTCTCGCAGATGAAGGGCTGTCTAAGCTCAAGCTCGCGCTGCAGCGGTATGATCTCCGCGGCGGTTTTGCTCGAGCACAGAACCAGCGGGATTTCCGCCTGCCGCAGCTTTTCGATGGCCGGCAGGCTTTGGTCGTAAGCGTAGGTCCGTTGGTCGAGCATCGTGCCGTCCAGATCGGTGATGACAACCACGGATTTATCTTTTAGCTCGGCCGGCATTTTGACTCCACGCGCTCTACTTGTTTAGCCCGATAGGCGGGTATTGAAATCATCGGCGGCCGTTCCTGGTCGTGGATTGGCTTGAGCTCGAGAGCGTAGCTCTTTTTTTGCGGCTTGATCAGCTTCATCGAGCGATTGACCTCGTCCATGAGCTCAATGCGGTTTTTCTGTTGCAACCGCTCGATGACCACTTGGATGATGGCAAAGGACATTTGGCTGAGCGAAGCCAAGGGTTGATTGCGGTGCACCCGCTCTTCGAGATCGACTTGGGCAATCGCTTTTAGGCCGAATTCATTGAGCAGATCGATCAATAATCCGGTCTCGACTCCGTAACCGGTAAAGAAAGGCAGCCGTTCCAGAACCGCACGCCGACCGGCGTACTCTCCCGCCAGCGGCTGAATCATGCCGGAAAGCTCGGGGTAGAATAAATTGAACAGCGGCCGGATCGTCAGCTCGGTGACCCGGCCGCCGCCCTCGGAAACCAATTTGCCGTCCATCTTGATCGGCCGGCGATAGAAGCCCTTCACATACTGAATCTCGGGCTCGCGCAGTAGCGGTCCCAACAAGCCATAGACGAAGCCCGGGTAGAAGTTCCTGATATCGGTGTCGACCCAGGCGATAATATCGCCTTTGAGCACATGCAAGCTCTTCCAGAGCGCTTCGCCCTTGCCGCGAAAGGCGCCCAGTTCCGGCAATATATCTTGGTGCACGACGACGGGAATGCCGAGATCCTGAGCGATTTTCACGGTGTCGTCCGTCGAACGCGAATCGATCAGGACGATTTCGTCCAACAGCGGCACCTCATCGAAAAGCGCCGTCTTGATCATCTGAATAATAGGGCCCACGGTTTCCGCTTCATTGAGCGCCGGCAGACCGAGGGTAATGGTGAGATGCTGTTTATGCTTCAAGTCGACGAGCTTCGCCAAGTCGGCAAACTCGCTGCGGTGAAAAGTGTTTTCGGCGAACCATTGGTCGACCCGGTCGGACAGTTTTTTCGGCTCGACGACGCGTCGAGTTTCTCGCCACGTCCCGAGAGTCTGCGGTGTCTTGACGACCAGCAGCGATTTATCCACCGACAGCGCGATCTGCTCGATCACCGGACCGAGGAAAAACGATTGCGGTTCGGTGACCGCCGCGGCGCCGACGATGATGACGTCATGAGCCGCGGCTTGTTCCAAAATCATTTTCTGCGGGTCGCCCTGCACGGTGAGCACCCGCGTGACATGGGGCTGGAAGCGCATGCGCCGCAGGAAGATATCATAGAGCGCCTCGTTGAACTGCGGCGAAGTAAAGCCCCGCTCGCAATGCAACACGGTGATTTCCGCGCCGAGGGACAAAGCCAGCTGATCGGCAATCTGCAGGGCGAATTCCGCGTAGGGACCGCCACGCACGGGCAAAAGAATTTTTTTCCAGCCGGCGAGATTGCTGACCCGGGCAACCATCACATTGCACGGCGGGGCTTCGACCAGCCGATCGATGGTGCGGCCAAACAACAAGGTCTCGGCGCTGGCGCTGCCTTTCCACGGCAGGATCAACAGATCGGCGTTCTCAGCGGACGCGCTCTCGACGATCCCTTCGGAGACCCGGTGGGCCACGCGCACGAGCGGCTTGAGCTCGACCCGTTTATCGGCAATCAGATCGCTGAACTCATCCAGCGCAGCGCGCGAGTCGACCGCATCTCCGGCCCCTTCGCTGAGCGAAATCTCATCCGGCACTCGCACCACTCGCAGGGCAACAATCTTGCCTTCAGGGGCGAGCAGGCGCCGCGCCAAGTCGAGATTCGTCTGCGCTTCGGCGGCTTTATCGACCACCGGCAACAGGATTTTTTCACAAGCCATGAGTGCACTCTCGTTTCAGCGAAACGGCTCAACCGCCGAAAACCTTTTGCAGCACGCCTTTGCTCTTGGGCTCTGGTTCTGCGGCCTCCCAATGCTGCATCAGATAAGGCTTCTCCTTTTCGAAAACCTCAGCCTGATTTTCAACCACCCGCTCCGACTCCGCGGTGGTCATCTCGGCGGTTTCGTTGATGAAGGACGCGACCCGCGCTTCGTACAAGGGACTCATGACATCGACCAGCTTGGCACGGTCCTTGGGCCAGTGATGAAAGGTTGCGGCGATTTCATAGAGAATATGCGCCCAGCAGGTCACGTCCAGATGAAAATTTTTCCGCTCGACGCTGGCCAACTTCTGCACCGAGTCGTAACAGGATGGGCTGAGGATATCTTTCCACAGCGCGCCGAAGTGTTGCAGGCCCAGCTTGAAATTTTGTATCAGCAGCTCTTGATTCACCTTGATCGCTTCCGGTTCAAGAATTTCTTGCGAACCGAAAGTTTCTACGGGCTCGCTGCCGTGAATATCCTTCCAAACCGGATAATGCTGTTCCATCAACGTGAATAGCGTCATGACCACTTGTCGAAACATCGGACCCAATGAAAGCCCCGGATCCTTGGGATCGTGCACCTTCACTCCCAGATTCGCCTGGCAGACGCGCAAGCCCTGCGCAATGGCGTGCGTGGTCATCCAGATGTCGATACCGAAGCGCGCCACTTCCGTGCCCCAGACATTTTGCGTGAGATAGGACTGCACGGTTTTTCGCGACAGGCCGAAGTCGCCGCCGATGGGCTGGCGCAGCCGTTTGCCATAAAGCGCGCGGGTAAGATTATAGGCGACGTTGTTGGTAATCGTGCCGTCCCATTTGTAGCGTGAATAAGTCGGCGCGACGAAGTCATAATCTTTTTCGAGCACGGGATCGAGCATATAGCGCAGCCAGTCGGGCGTGATACTGCGCAGATCGGCATCGACCACGGCACAGGCACGTGCGTTCAATTTGTCGGCAGCCTCGAAGATCGCGCGGAATGCCGTCCCTTTACCGCCAATGCCACGGTAGATAAATACGACCTTTTCCTGCCACGGCATGATCTCCTCTTCGCGGGCCACTTCGCGCGTGTCGTCGGTGGAGCCGCCATCGGAAATCATAATGACCGACCGAGCGGATTTGTAATGTTTCGCCAGCCCGTGGCTGACTTGCTTGATCACGTTGACAATGGTCGCGTCGTTGTTGTAACAGGGGATGCCAACGACGATATCCGCCGCGTCGATTTGCTCGATGCGCTTGGCCAGGTAAGGCCGAAATGCAGTGTCGTAATTCATCGCGAAAACCCTCCTCGCCTGCCCTTCTCGGTGGAGTTCTGCCCGCGCCATAGGCATCCGGAAGTGGTGCGAAAGCCTTGTGACTCTGATTATTCCGCTTGACTAGGTTGGAACTTTTCGTCTTAGTCCGATTAATTCTTTCAGAAAAAATCCTATCGAATTCGCTGCATAGAAGCAATTCAATTCAGCGCTTCTTAATCCTTCAGTTGGCGCGCTTGGCGGGCAAAAATTCACCGCCACGGCAGGCCAACTTTTGCAGCGAACGGTGCCTCGGTTGGAATTTTTTAGAAGTGCAGTTGATGGCGAGCTAAGATCGGGCTAAGTCAAAAACAGGCTCCACGCCAACAAGGCCACGAATGAAGAGAGCACGACCAAGATGGTTATGCCCGCGGAAACCCGATGGCGGTTGGCGTCATATCGGATCGGTGCGCGAGCTTCGGGCGGTTCATTAGCCTTGCGCTCTGTTCTCGGCGCCAGCATCCTGGAGGCAAACGCAACCGGATCCACACAGATATTGGCTAGGGCGCGCGCCCGCCTTAGGACGATCGTTTCAGCCGCCGTAAAAAATTGGTTGAGCGCAACGGCGGTTAGCCGAAACAAAAGCCGCGCCGGCTTGCGGTAAAACCAATCGAAGTCCAGCGTGATCGACGATTTTCCTCCGAGCTTGCCGATCAGCAGCCAGAAACCGAGGCCGGTGCCTATTAGAAGCTGCAAAGTTTCGATAACGTGCGCCGTCGTGTAAGGGCGATAGGACACCGGGAACGGCAGCAGATCGTAAAGCAGTTTGGGGTAAACGCCGATGGCGATATTTATCGCCGCGGTTAGCGCCATTGCGGCATACATATTCCATGGAATCGGCGCCGGCTTGAGGCCGCGCTGCGGGCCAAACCAGGTGAAATAGGGGAGTTTCAGTCCCGTGTGCAGAAACGTTCCGATGGACGCCAGGTAGAGCAGCAAAGCGATGGCGTCCTGGTGACGCAGCTCGGCGGCATGGATCACTAAGGATTTACTGACAAAGCCGCTGAATAAAGGAAACCCGGAAATAGAGAACGCCCCTATCATGTAGAGAGATAGGGCGAGGGGCATCGCTCGAGCCAAGCCCCCAAGCTCGGTAAGTTTGCTGCGCTGGGTCGAGTATAACACCGCGCCCGCTCCCATGAAGAGCAGCCCCTTGTAAAGAATGTGACTAAAGGCATGGGCCGTGGTGCCGTTGATCGCAGTTTCCGTCCCAAGGCCAACCCCGGCGACCATGTAACCCACCTGACTAATAATATGATACGCGAGCAGGCGGCGGATATCGTTTTCAAGCACTGCGAACACGACCCCGTAAAGCGCCATGACCACTCCCGCCCAAAGCAGGATTTCCCAACCGGCAAATCCCCTTGCGAGCACGT
>JBGTCC010000644.1:0-5897 GCA_041749055.1 Thermodesulfobacteriota bacterium
ATTCAACATTGACTCGACGATTGTCTGAATAGATTCATAATATCGCCGATGGGTGCGGCGTGATTTCTCCTCGCGATCTGGCTTCCTAATTGCCCGACCTCCCGTGATCTCTGAGCTTCACCCAAACTTAGTTCAATCTCGAGCCGCTCACGTTGTGCCTCGGCTCGTTGATCGTTGGCAAACCGCTTATATTGGCAGTACACACCCTATCTTACGTTCCTAGTCAATTACGAACGTCCATAAGCCAACTGAGTGAGGTCATTCGTAAGTCCGCCGTCCTTCACAGGTGTGAAGGATGGCGTGGTTCTGCCGCTGAGAGCTTGTCGTTCGCGTATACTTATCATTCGGCTTCGACCTATCCGCCTCCGCGCAAAGTGCCCTTGAACTGGTCGACGGTCATTTTGCCGGCGACCATGAGTTCCATGTCGGAGCCGCTGGTGTAGTGGCTCCACTCGCCGATCTCCAGGTCCCAGTGCATGATTTGGCTAATGGATGGGAGTTCTGCGGGGAGTTCCTTGTCTTTGTGCGAGATCGGGATTTCCATGCCGCGGCCGAGGCCGCGCACATCGGCTTTTTGCTTTTTGCACCAATCGAATACTTCGGCAAACGTCATTGTTGCTGCTCCGCTGGTTTGTTCTCCGATTTGACTGGATTGTATAGATGTTCTTTCAGCCCGGTATGAACGCCGTAGATCACTTTGCCGATCTTAGGTTTTTTCAATGGCTCCGTGCTTACCTGGTACAGGATCAGCCGTTCGGTGCCGGTGTTGTTGAGCTGGTAGAAAAAGCCTGGAGGGACGTGGACGGCTTGGTGTTGTTTGAGATGATACTCTTCGCCGTCATGCAATCCCTTCATGGTACACTCCCCCTGGACCACGAAGAATGTGTGATCGGAGCCCGGATGGCAGTGCAGCTCGTCGTTGATGCCGGGCTCGTAACTGTTGAGCGCGATGTGGAGCCGGTCGGTTTGGGTCGGACGCGCGTAGTTGCGGCCGGTAGGCTTGCCCCACTGTGCCTCATTGACGACGTCGACTTTGGTAATCTTGTCAATTTTTTCCATGGATATCCTCCTGGTTAGTTCGGTCCCGCTAAATCTACAGGATGTTGCGGTTGGAACACAAGCGCCCAGCTAGCGGCGTCCTGGCGCGTTGACAGAATTGATCCCTGACGCTGGATTCGTGGCATGGTAAGAATTCCTTCGAATTAACCGCGCGGATGGCTGCGATCTCATTGAGCGCGCTCCTCACTGGTGCGCAGGCCGATGGGTTCACGGGCGAAGTGCCGAACTCGTTCACTATGGTACAGACCAATCTCACGCAGCCGGCGGCCAGCCGCGGCGCACCGGTGGGTTGATGGAAGTCGTGCCGGTCGATGCCGGTGGCGCGGCGCTATCGGTCAATGCGCCACATCCACATGCGGCGCTGGTGTTCATTGATTTTCTGCTCAGCCCGGAGAGGCAGAATATGTACGCCGACAAAATTTTGTACATCAGCGCCGCGCGCAAGGTGAGCTATGAAAAATGGTATCCAACAAGGGGCTAACCACGGCGAAATATGAAAAGCGATCAGTAAAGTGGCTCAGCTTACTGCGCGAGATTAGCCGAAAGTAGCTTGCGGCGGCCTCTCGCATTTCGAATAATGGTGCAGCTTTTCCTTAGTTAACAACCATTTGCCAAGACTTCGGAGGTTTTCCTTGAGGAGTGACTAGCTAAATCGGCCAGTTGTTCTGGAAAAATATTTTCAACCCGGCGAAATTCAACGGGAAACCTCCCAGTGCGGGGTGAATCCCGCGCCCCCTCCCTTTGACGTCTAAGGTACGAATGATAAGCGTAGCTGCTCCAACTAGGGGGAGGGCAATATGGCTGCTAAAATTGACTGCATGACCTGCCGCAAACGGCCGAGAAAAAAACCGCGAAAATAGAGGATCGAAGAGCGAAAATTTAGTCGGAATTAGTAGTGAAAACAAAAGGGCCTGCGTTAAACCACGCAGGCCCTTTTGTTTCTAACCGCTGTATTCTTTAGAAGAAAGCCAACGTGCGCATCTCGATGCTTTCACGCGGCGGCGCATCCGGTGGGCTTGTTGGGTCGTCAAAGGCACAGTGGGCCGTCCAGCGGGCGCGGCCGTCTTTCATCGAATCGAAGGTCTTGAACACCATCGCTTCGCTGCGCTGCATGTTGGAAAAATAGTACCAGCGGTGTGCCGGATTGTAGGTCGAATGATAAACCTCGCCGCGGCGGTCGGGGTAGATGCGCGCGCTCGGAATCAACTCCGTTGTGCCGATAGAGCGCGCGTCGGCGATAGCTAACGGCTCGCGCTGAACCGGATGTTTAATCGGCCGCCAAGTCTGCACCACCGCGAAGCGATGTTGGAGCAGCTCCTCCGCTTCATCCGGCAAAAGATCGCGCACCCGCTGCGGTCCAGACCATTCGGTATAGTCGTTGTGCGCATTGCGCACGGGACCGCTAATTTGCTTTTCTTCACGGGTGGCGCCATCGGCGGAGCGCAGGGTGTGATCGAATACCAGCACCCGTTTTGCACCGGAAGTCCGCTTGACCAGCTCCTCGGTCTCTTTGTAGTAGACCGAGCGTACCTCCTCTTCATCGTAGAAATTCTTCACCTGGGTGTTGTGATTCACCAGGACAAACCCTTCACGCTCCAGTGACAGGCCATCGGCGATGGCGCGGCCGTCGTAAATCGGCATCAAATGCTCGGCGTATTTGCCCTTACGCTTTTGATCCGCCTCAGATTGGCTGACGCCGCCGTAGCTTTCGGGGTTCTCGGTGGTGTCGGCGAGATAATGTAGCAGCGCTTCAAAGGCCGGCGCGGCTTCTCCAACTCGTTCAGCTCGTGACATCAGTGGTCTCCTTTCGCGACCCGTCGGTGCTTGGGATTTAACCTGCAGCCTATTACGAAGAGTTGATATCACCACGAAGTCACGAAGGACACGAAGGTTTCGGACAGTTAGACTCCGAACTTCGTGATCTTCGCATCCTTCGTGATGAAAGGTAATTCTCTTCTTGGCTGCGCTCGTCCTACTTCGGCATCATCTCGCAGGGCGTCTGCCGTGGGCCTAAGCTTTCGAAGTATTCATTAGTCTCGGTATTGTACCGGCCCTGGTTGAAGTCTCCGCCTTTCTGGCTGCGGATGATCACCGCCACGGTGCGTTCGCCGACGGTGAGTTCGGTGTGGATTTCGTAGGGCTTCACTAGATCGATATCGCCGGGACCGCAGAGTACGTTGGCCGATTCTTTGATCTGGGCGAAATTCGGTTTCGATCGATCGTCGAGCCGGTCGTAACGCACGACTTTTTCCCGGCCGTCGATGACGCCATAGAGAGTGTAGATATGGGCGTGATCGTGAATCCGTGCCGCGACGCCTTGGCGTGCTTGGCCTTTGGTCAGGCCGTTGATCGCGAATCCGTAATCGGGGTCCTCGTAGAACAGCAGGTTCTCCGCGCGGCCGTTGGCCGGCACGCAGTCGGGCCATTTTTTGGACGCGGCGATCATATCGGGATCGGCCAAGAGCTCGGCCAAGATCGGCCGCAGGCCGTTCCAACGCTTTTCGAGATCGGCTTCCTTGGCGAACAGCTCGCGGGTCTTTCTGATGAAACGATCCTCCGCGTTTTCGCTGCCCGTGTGTCGCTCTGTCGATGTCGAGGTTTGAGTTTCCATGTTTCCTCCTGGTTTAAAGTTGGATTTGTGGTTGATGGGTTGCGGCGGTATTGTCCCGGCTTTCGAATTCTCCGGCGCCGTAAAAGCGCGCGCAGTTGTCCCAAAGTATCTTGCGCTTGTCGTCGTCGGGAAGTTTTAGTTCGAGGAAGCTTTCGACGGCGTGGGGATATTTCGAGTCGCCATGGGGATAGTCGGTGGAAAATACCAACTGGTCGCAGCCGAATTCCTCGATCGTATAACGCGCCGGCGATTCATCCGGTTCGATGGAGATCCAGCACTGGCGCTTGAAATATTCGCTGGGTTTCATCTTCAGATCCGGCATGAAGACATCGCCTTCGCGCTCGTAGCCCTCGTCCAGACGCCAAAGTAGCCAGGGCAGCCAGGAACAGTTGGCTTCGAGAAAAGCCACGCGCATCTTCGGGTGACGTTCTAAAATACCGCCGCCCAGGAATGCGCCCATGCCCATCATTTGTTCGAACGGCTGGGCATAGACCCGGCGCAGGCCGAAGTTGGGCTCGAAGTGCTCCGCCGCCTGGCGCGAGCGCGACGCCGAGGCTTCGTGAAAGCCTAGCGGCAGGTTCAGCGCCTCGAGCAAATCCCAAAGCGGCTCGTAGTGAGGGTTGTACCAGTTTTTCCCGTTGATGATATTCGAGCGCAGAAACACCGAGCGGAAACCATACTCTTCTTTCACCCGGCGGGTTTCGCGCAAAGCGTCGTCGAGATCGTAGACCGAGATCATGCCGGCGCCGAGCAGGCGAGTAGGATCGGCGGAACAAAAGTCATGCAGCCAGTCGTTGTAGGCGCGCGCCATGGCGTCGGCGAAACGCGGTTCTTGATCGGGAAAGGTCAAGATACCCAAGCCGCGCGTCGGGAACAGCACCGCGGTGTCGATGCCTTCAGTGTCCATCGCTTCCAACTGCACATGACCAGTCCAGCCGCGCTCGGCGTGGCTGCGATAGATTTCTTGGTTCTTGTTAAAATTACTGCCGCGGTGCGGCGTGCCGCCGGTGCGCCGGGTGTCCTTGGAAACGTTAGGGAATATCGTGCCGAGATCGCGCACGTTGTCCGAGGTCCGGCCGCGCGGCGCCTGGTCGCGAAACTTGGGATCGATGTAGCGTTCCCAAAGATCCGGCGGCTCCATAATATGCATGTCGCTGTCGAAAACTTTAAAACCGTTTTTCGCCATGATTATCCCTCCGATTTGTCGAGCGTAATGCCGACCTAGGGCGGATGTCAAGCAATGCTTGGCGTAGGCGCTGGTGGATGGCGAGTGACTTATGGGCTAAGCCGCTGGCGGTTGCGCGTTAATTTTGCTCGAATGCAAAGCCTTGCACAGAATTTGTTTTAAACGAAGGGATGGAGTCCGTGCGAAGACCGGCGCAGGATTGTACTATTGGCCACGAGTATGATGATCCGGGCCGCCACGTCGAATTCGAATACGTTGAGCACATGATGATGTTTTTCACTGCCATGATTTGTCTCCGTTGCGGTATGGATTGAAGTAGTCAATTCTTTCGCTCCGGTCAATTGACAAGTGCACTTTGCCCAATTACATCTCGTGCAGTCGAGGCGCAAAGCTACGGTGGGAGTTGCGAGCATGATTCTTCGGATACTAATGAGTGTCGTTATCGCAGTCTGGTGCAGTGCTGGCGATCTTAGCGCGCAGAGCCGCAAAGTGCGGGTGGCGATGCCGGGTTACACCATCGCTGGGATCTCGTTTCTGACCGCTAAGCTGAACGGCTACTACGCGGCCGAAGGTTTAGACGTGGAGCTGATCGCCATGCGCGCGCCGACGGCGAATTTGGCTGTGCTGAGCGGCAGCGTGGAGTTTTCCACCGTGCCGCTGGTGGGGCTTAACACGGCGCTGCGCACCGGTGCCTTAAAGGTCCTGATGGTTCATTTCGACAAGCCGCAGCATGTGCTGTTTGCCAAGAACGAGCTGCAAAATTTGAAATTGCTGCGCGGTAAAAAGCTGGCGGTGTCGGGGCCCGGCGTGATCGACGACTTGATCTTGCGGGAAGTTTTGACGACCCACGGCATCGACGCCAACCGCGACGTAACGATTCTCAGCATGGGCTCGGCGGATACGCGGGTGAACAGTTTGATCAGCGGCGCCGTGGATGGCGCGATGATCATCGCGCCGTTTACCTTTATCGCCAAGGACGCCGGCTTCCGCGAGCTGGTTGTGTTTCGCGAGCAGGGTCTGCTGCTGCCGGGAGGCGGCATC
>JBGTCC010000645.1:0-3151 GCA_041749055.1 Thermodesulfobacteriota bacterium
TTCCGGTTATGGCGAAAGCATTCGACTTGAAAGAAATTCGCGTCACCTCGCGCACTCCGGAGTCGCGCCAGATTTACGCCATGGAAGTCGGCAAAGAATACGGTCTAAACATCAAACCGGTGGAATCCACGGAAGCAGCGCTCAAAGGCGCGGATGTGGTGATCTCGGCAACCACCACATCGACGCCATTCGTAAAAGACAGCTGGCTCGGTGAAGGAGTAACCGTCTACTCCATCGGCAAGCACCAGGAAGTGGAAAGCTCCGTTTACAAAAATTCCGACAAATTCGTCGTCGACAGTTGGCTCCACTGCAAAAACAAATCCGACATGCAACGCATGCTGAAAGAAAACTATCTCAGCGAAAAAGACCTCTACGCCGAGTTGCCCGAGTTACTTTCCGGCAAAAAGCCAGGACGGCAATCCGACCGCGAGCGCATCTTCATCCGCGCCATCGGCCTGGTCAATCAAGACATCGCCATGGCCGATCACATTTATCGCAGCGCCCTGGAAAAAGGCATCGGTACCCGGCTGCCGTATTGACGTTGCTCGGTTGACTCGGGCGACCCACTACCACATCACGGCGTGGGTACCGAATCGTCACTCGATTATTCCATGGATACGAAGCCGCCCCTTACGCGTAACCGTTACCCCTTACCGATTCTACCAATCCGCCAAGTGTATCAAATTTGCTACTAGGTGTGGCAAAACGATGACACCTGCCCAGTCCCACGGCAACTAAGTCGCCGCGAAGGGACGAGCGTATACTCGCTGATTCCAAAGGTTTTTACTAGTGCGAGGTACCATGCCAAAGTGGTATAGCAGTTGCGTTATTGAGGCTTGATCGATCGCGCCAGCGAAAGACCTTTGACAAGCGAACCACCAGAGCAGAGTCGGCAACCCAACTGACTTCGGCTAAGCTAGCGTCGACACGATCCGGATTCCCTCTTCTTGGAGGTGTCGAAATGACTCTTGCCCTCATTCGCCGTCATCGGAGTGGCTCCCTATCCGTCGCAATCTGTCTTCTCTCAACACTCGTACTTGGTGAGTTAAACGCCCCGGCAGCGCAGCCACCGGCGAAAGTACCCCGGATAGGATGGCTAACGGGTGCCGTCCTGTCCGCTGTCGTGGCCCGGACCGAAGCATTCCGCCAGGGTCTGCGCGAGCTTGGGTACGTTGAGGGGGAAAATATTGTCATTGAGTGGCGATCTGAAGAGGGAAACTCGATCGCCTTCCCGCGCTCGTCGCCGAGCTAGTTCGACTCAAGGTAGACGTCATCGTCACATCGGGCGGGGGACCGACCCGTGCTGCCAAAGAAGCAACCGTTACAATCCCCAATTTTGTTTGCGCAGGATACCGATCCGATCGGAAATGGTTTCGTCGCCAGCTTGGCCCGGCCGGGCGCTAACATCACGGGGTTGTCCAGGCTTGCCCCGGAGAGAGCCGAGAAAAGAATTTGATAGGAGTCAATCTTATGGTTCAGCTCAAAGCGCTCAGCGCTACGGTGTTTTTGGTGCAAGCGTTTTTACTGTTTAGTTCCCTGGTATGGGCAGCTCAAGGGGTCATTTCCAAAATCCCCGACTCCACCGGCACCTCCTGCCATCTGAAGTTCCCGGCCATCAGGGAGGAAAGCCTTTTTTGGGATCGCCCGGTTCTTAAAGATGTCGGCGAGGGAGACATTATCGACTTCTACGGCCCGTGCGACCACGATCCGCTGGGTAAGGAAGAAATCCAGCGCCAGAAAGCCGATCTACTGCGCGAACGCCGCCGGGCCCACGGCAGCGACTGAGCGCCGCGGGGCAGGAAGGACTATGAACAAGAATTATTCACTTTTCCCAATCATAATCGTAAACGCTGTCGGCGCCGCAACCGCCCCGGCGCAGCAGCCGAAGAAAGTTTTCCACATAGGGTATCTGTGGGCGAACGCAGCAATTCGTCGCTTTGGTAGAAGAACGAACGTCCAGCAAAACCAGTTCCTACCGGATCTGAAAAATCTCGCGCCAGAGTTTTTGATACTTGGGATAGTCTTTGCCGTCTTCAATCGCCAGCATGTAGACCTTCGCCGGGCGGCTTTTTTCTAGCGGCTCCACTTTGGGATGGGCCGGGGTCTCGCCGGCTTGGGCGTAGACTTTCTGGCCTTCTTCGCTGATCAGCCAGCGCGCCCAGAGCATGGCGGCGTTGGGATGGGGCGAGTATTTAAAAACTGTCACCGTGCCGCCGACATGGCCGACGCCTTCGGTGAGCATCAGCTGCAAGGGCGAGCCTAACTTGATGCGCGGCGGGAAGTGATGTCCATAACAGGTCAAACACGCATCCGCCTGGCCGGCGGCGAGGAGCTCGATCAATTGCGAGTGGCCACGGTGAAACTCGGGATTGTTGGCGGCGATCTTTTTGAATAACTCGATGGCTTTGTCGTCGCTGGCGTACTTGTACTTGGCCAAGCCCATGAGCAGTTGGAAATCGCGCGGCTCAGCAGCCAGTCGCTTGTTCCACTTCGGGTCGGCGAACTCTTCGAACAGCTTCGGTTCTTCACTCTTCTTCACCCGGTTGGTGTTCCACCCGGCGACGAAGTATTCGGTGTCCGTTGCCACCCAGTAGCTGCCCTTCATACCAGCGGGAAAAGCCGCCGCTTCGGGTAACGCGATATCCATCAGCATATTTTGTTGCTTTAACTGCTGCAGATACACCTGCGTGCCGCCAAAAACATCGCCAAACACCTTGCCGCCGCGCGCCTCGGCGATGGCGCGCGCGACCAGTTTGTCGGAAGTAGCATCGACATGCTCAATAATTAGACCGGGGAAACGCTTGCGGAAAGCCGGGAAAACGATCTCTTCGGTTTTCGCCGATAACGGCGCGTAGACAACCACGCGCCCTTCAATTTTCGCCCGCTGATAAATCTCATCTAAAGATTGCGCCGCCACCGGCCCAACTTGCAGGAAATAACAAGCGAAAACGGCTAAAAATTTGACCCTGAACTTCATTCGAATGTAACTGCAACTCATCTGCTAATCCTTCCTATCGCCGTTGCCAATCCGAAACTATCAATTCTCCATTCTCAATTATCCATTACGTAAGCGCTCTCCGCGCGCTTACATATCCACCTTCACCCCATTCTTAGCGCACTCGTCGGCAAACATTTGCCGCATCGATTCGTC
>JBGTCC010000646.1:0-4434 GCA_041749055.1 Thermodesulfobacteriota bacterium
GCCAAGACCGCAAAACGTCTTTCAGCCATCGGCGTTGTCGTCATATGCATTTTCGCGGCATCGTTTGCCCGCGCCAATCCGTACCTAGCAAAGCCGGGCCAAGCGCCGGTAACGGTTTACGTGGCCACCTGCGCGGTTTCCGGCGGTTTTATCCAACTCTACACCGCCCTCGACCACAACCTGTTTGAAAAGTACGGCATCACGATCAAGCATGTCGTCATCCGCGGCGGCACGAATATCAATCTTGCCGCCCTGGGCGCCGACGAAGTGCAGTTTCTATATTGCGCCGCCGACTCGACTCTGCCGGGTATGGCCGTGGGCCGCGACGCCACGCTGGTCGCTTCGCCCCTGATCGGTTTGCCCTACGTGATCATCGCGCGAAAAGAAATCCGCACGGTGCAAGATTTGAAAGGGAAGTCCATCGGCGTCGGCAGCGTCGCCGGCCTGCCCTACCGTCTGCTGCGAATCTTCGTGAAGAAGTTCGGGCTTATCGACACGCAGATCCGGCCCGTCGGCGGCAGCCAACCGGAGCGCTACAACGCCATGATGCAGGGCGTTATCGATTCCGGGCCATTCACACCGCCGATGGACGCGCGCGGCAAAAAGGATGGATTCAATCTGGTCTACCAGATGAATGACTTGGGCTTGCCGGCGATATACAGCTCGCTGCACACCAACGCCAAGTCCCTGCGCGAGCGCCGACAGACCGTCCAGCGCTTCGTCGCGGCGCTGGCGGAAGCAGTCAAATTCGTTGAAGACAATCCCGAAAAGGCCAAGGCATCGGTAGCCAAAATACTCAGAGTCAGCGACGAAGACGCGTTGCAATCCTCCTACGATGCCTATGCCAAGAAGCATGTGAACCGGCGCCTGATCGTGCCGCTCAACGCCGTGGCGGATTCCGTGGAGGTGGCGCGCGAAGCCGGCGCCAAAGTTACCAAGAAAGCCAATGAGATCGTCGACAATAGCTTCGCGGAAAACCTGGAGAAGAGTGGATTTTTGAAGGAGCTATGGGGCGGGAAGCTGCCCAATTAACTCTTTTTGAAGAAAGATGCCATGCTAAAACCAACCGCTTTGGTAAGCGGCCATTACGAATGCCGATCCTTCGACGAATCGTTACCGATCCTCAAAGAGTTTCTCGCTCTCGAAGTGGTCGACGAAAAGAACGGCGAGAAGATCGTCAAACACCCGAATACCGGCTGGCAGATCGTCGTGCACGAGAACGGCCCCGACGCGCCGATCAAATCCATGCGCAATCATTACGGCGTGCGCGTCGCCAGCAACGCCGAAGTGGATAGCGCGACGGAATATTTGGAGAGCCGCAAGACCCATTTCGCCATCAAAACGATCAAGCCGCGGGAAAACCACAACGCCTACTCGGTACACTTCTATGAGCCCGGCGGCAACTACTGGGAGATCGAGTCCTACGAACACGCCGTCGAACACGGCATGGGGAAAACCACCAACCCGCACTGGACAAAACCGTTAGCCGCAGAAAACTTTGCCGGCAAAGGCTACGTTCCCCAAGCGCTCACCCACGGAACATTAGAAAATGACGACCTCGCCGCCTCCGAACGCTTATACAAAGAAGCCCTCGGCCTGGAAGTAGTCAAACTCTGGCCCAGCTCCTGCTACGTCAAACATCCCGACACGCCGTGGTACATCGTCTGCATCCAAGCACAAAACCCCAACCGCCCCCGGCTGTCGCGCTATCAGCGCTTCACCATCGCGTTAGAATCTCCGGCCGCCGTTCGCAGCGCTCACCATGAATTCACTGCAAAGCTAGACCGTTGGCAGCTGCGCGAGCTGGAATTGGTACGAGAGTCGAATGATGCAGCGGCGTTTCTGTTTGCCGACTTGAACGGCAACTGGTGGGAGATCAAAAGCATCCAGTCCTAAACCAAGCATGCCGTATGTTATCCAGTGGATTCTGCTTTTGCCAAGTTTATCGGCGCTAACCCAAAGACATTCGTGGACTTGCAAAGCCACCCGTTGAGAGTAACCTTGGCTGGAAATATGGATTTTCATAATCGGTATCCTTGCAAGGTTTTAGCCCGAGACGACGATGAACGACCCAGCGCCTCTTCGCATTCCTTCTGAAGAACTCACGAACTTTTGCCGCATATACCAAGTGCGGGAGCTTGCTCTTTTTGGATCGATGCTGGGACCAGACTTTGATTCCGATAGCGACGTTGACCTCCTCGTCAGCTTCGAACCCGCCGCGCGAATTACCTTTTTAACCCTTGGGAGAATGCAGCGCGAACTTGAAGCCATCATGGGGAGGCCGGTCGACTTAGTCCCCCGGGATGGGCTGAATCCGATCATTCGTAGTCAAGTTCTCGCAACCGCGCGCGTGCTTTATGCGGCGTGAGACACTCTATCTCCAAGATATTGTCGAGGCCTGTGACATGCTTGCGACTTTTCAGTGCAGTGGGACATTGTCTGGGCGACGGCTAATGACGATGTGCCTTTGCTTCGAAGTCAGGTCCTGCAAATTCTGCGGAATGAAAACCTAGAAGAGCCTGATGAATAAATGCGTTGGGACGATGGTCCTCAGCCGCGATTGACCGACCGGTTTAAAAAAACCGTACTCCGAATCCGTTGTCACGCGCACATTCATGAATCACAGGAGCGACCCCGCCGCTGGCGCGACACCACAGCCGCGTTTTTTCTACGGCTGGTACATCGTCGCCGTCGGGATTCTCGTCAACGTCGCCGCCACTTTCGCGTTTTCCAGCACACTGAGCATTTTTCTCAAACCTATCACCGAAGAGCTTGGCGTAACGCGCGGGGCGTTCTCGCTGATTCGTACCTTCGAGATCGGCGTCGCCGCGTTGATCGTGCCCATGCTCGGTTCGTGGATCGACCGCCATGGCGGGCGCGGCGTGCTCGTGCTTGGCGTGCTTATGGAAGGCGCAGGGTTGTTGCTTTCAAGCTTGGTACAGAGCTTCTGGCAGTTCGTTCTGGTTCGCTGTTCACTGGTCATCGCCGGCGAAGCGCTGCTCGGATCGCTAGTGATCAACGTCACCATCGCTCAATGGTTCGTTCGCAAACGCGGCCGCGCCATGGGCATCGCCAACCTCGGCACCGGTGTCGCCAAGCTGGGCATCCCGATCGCCGCAGCGTCGCTGTTCGTGCTGGTCGGCTGGCGCTACACCTGGGCGATCTTCGGCGTCATCGCGCCGCTCTTGGTTGTCGCCCCGGCGCTGATCTTTGTACGCCGGCAACCCGAAGATTTAGGACTCCGCCCGGACGGCGATCCGCCGCTGGCCGCCATCGCGGAGCCGCAAGAAACCAGAACCGACGACCGCCGAAAACAACCGGCACAGAACTCCGACGAAACGGTGTGGACGCGCGCTCAGGCTATTCGGTCACCGACGTTTTGGGTGCTCGTCATCACCTTCGGCATCGCCAGCGTCGGCATCGCCGGTTTGAATCTGCACATTTTCTCTTACGTCACCGACATCGGCCATTCGCCGCTCGTCGCCGCCTCGTTCATGAGCACCATCGCTATCACCCAACTGGGATCCACCCTGGTCTGGGGCATGCTCGCAGACAAGTTCGACATCCGAAAAGTTTCCTGCGTTCAGTTCCTCATCCAAGGCATCGGCCTGGTGATCGCCATCACCAGCCGGCGCATCGAAGTGACTTATATTGGCTTCTTCCTCTACGGCACCGGCTTGGCGGGGAGCTTCGTCTTACGCGAAGTCATCTGGGCCAATTTCTTCGGCCGAAACTCCCTCGGCACGGTGCGCGGCTTATCAATGCTGTTCTCGCATCTGTTCGCCGCCAGTGGGGCGCCTTTCTTCGGATTCCTGCATGATCGCACCGGTAGCTATGATCTATCGTTCACGATTTTTTCCTGTGCGCTGTTCACTTCGGCGTTCTTGGTGTTGCTGGCGAAGCCACCGCGGCGGGAGTCGGCAGTCATCAGTATTCAGTTGTCAGAAAGACGGTAAACTCTAAGCCCGAAACACCAAACTCAAAACGTTCTTATTCGATCCCGACAAATAACTCCTCCGGCGTCAGCCGCCGTTTGGTCAATCCCTGCTCGTGGCTATAGAGCGCGAATCGTTCGATGTTCTTGCGGTTATCTTCAAGCCCGTTCTTCCACGGATCGAAGTTGCACAATTGTATCTGCCGCTCCAACTCGCGCCTTCCCCAAATGACCATCGACCAGTTGGGATCGACCCAGCGCTGGGTAGCGCGGGAGCGGGCTTGTTCGAAGATATCGAAAAGCGCGCGCGGCACCTGGGGATGCTGCTGGGCCAGCTCTTTCTTGAACGCCAGCACATGCATGATCGGGAAGTAGCCTTCCTCGCGCAGGTAACGCTCTTCTTCCGCTTGCGGATCGGCGAATAGGCGGGCCAGGTTTTTATGACCATCGCGAAAGGGTTTGGGCAGGCGCGACACAAACATCGCTTGGATCTTGCCGTC
>JBGTCC010000647.1:0-5812 GCA_041749055.1 Thermodesulfobacteriota bacterium
GTCTCGCTGCGTCCGGCAGTGACCACTTCGGCGCCCAGCTCGCGCAGAATCCGCGGCAAGAGGTCGCGCCCCACGGCGGAATGCTGATAGACGAGCACCCGCAGCCCCGCCAGACCGCCGCGCTTAAAGCAATCCACGTAGCGGCGCACATACGACTCTTCGGCAGCGAAATCGAGTGGCGGTAAGTCCGGTGCATGCTTGAGCATGCCGCCAGCATCAAACGACGAGACGGGCGCGCTCTTGTGATATTCTTCGGCCCGCACCCGCTCGACTTCGACGATGATGCCGACCTCGTCGGACTTCAGCACCTCGCCGACGCTTTTATTGATCTTGATACCGTTACGGTCGAAGGGAATGTGGCTGCCGGTCACCATGACGCCGGCGCTGCGTTGCGAGATCGCGTGGGATACTAAAGCCGGTGTGGGAATCTTGCCGGCGTTTTCCACCTGGCAGCCCGAGTCGAAGATCGCTTGGACACAGGCGCGCATGATTCGCTCGGTGCTTGGCCGCAGGTCGCCGGCCAGGACCACGCGGCTACCGGCGCGAATATCACCAATCCCCAACAAGTAACGCAGCGCGCCTTTGACGTTGATATAAGCTTCAAGGTCGGTGATGTCATTGACCAAGCCGCGCAAGCCGCTGGTGCCAAACGCCAGGGGGACCGGCGCATAATTCAGAAACGAACTTGCGGTAGTAACCAATTCGGTCATCTGGGTATGTTAATGCAGAATTGGAGTTCAGGCTAGCAAACGCTAAGGCCGCCGGACACGCGCTCGCGCTTAATGAAATGTGCGCGTGCTTTTTAGTCGCTCTTTGGCGTTTCCGTCTTGGCAAAACAACGATCGAGGAACAGAGTCAACGGACCGCGCGCCTGCTGCCGCAAAAGGCCGTCGAGGTCGCCCTTATTGAGCCAGATACCCTGGCAGTTTTCACAGCGCTCGACGACGCGCCCCAGGAGCGGGTACTTCTGGAATCTTCCCGAACACTTCGGGCAAGTCGCCATCTCCGCCTCATGGCGCGCCGCTTGGGCTTTGTGAAACTCGAGCCGCATGTCCTCGATCAGTTCATGTTCTTTTGCGGCAAAATAACTATCTTCGTTGGCGCGCTCGTCGAACTTTTCTTCAGTGCGTTTGGTTTCCCTCTTCATCAGTGGCTCTCCTGGGTAGATCGAATCGGCACGGTTCAACCGCCTCTATGCCTTCCCAACCGATGGCTATTCCCCCTCGGTATGGCTCTGATGGCTTTCGCTTTCGGAGACGTCCGCGGCCCGTCTTTTTTCTTTGAAGCTGTCGATGCTCCGTACTTTTAGGATCGCTTGCAGCGCTGGCCGGTCGACAATTTCCTTTTCCAGCAACAGCTTGGCCAATTCCTCAAGCGCCGTGCGGTGCGCGACTAGAATATCGCGCGCCCGGCTATGCGCTTCCGACAATATGGTTTTAACCTCTTCATCGATCTGCCGGGCGGTTTCCTCGCTATACTCTTTGGGACTCTGAGTGGGCACCATCAGGAATGTCGCATGGCGCGGTCCTTCGAGCGACGCGAGACCGAGCTTTTCACTCATGCCGAATTGGGTAATCATAGTTCTGGCGATCTCGGTGGCGCGCTGCAGATCGTTTTGCGCCCCGGTCGATACGTCGCCGAAAACGATCTCCTCCGCTACTCTACCGCCCAAAAGGACGTCGATGCGCGCGAGCAGCTCGGAACGGGTCATGAGATAGCGATCTTCGGTCGGCAGTTGGGTCGTGTAACCCAATGCAGCGATGCCCCGTGGAATAATGGAGATCTTGGAAACGGAATCGGCGCCGGGCGCGAGCTCGGCGACAAGAGCGTGACCGGATTCGTGATAGGCGACGATTTTCTTTTCTTTCGGATTGATGACATGGCTCTTTTTTTGCAATCCCGCGACCACCCGTTCGATTGCCTCGTCAAACTCGACCATGTCAATCGAGTGCTTATCCTGGCGCGCCGCCAACAACGCCGCTTCATTGACAATGTTAGCGAGGTCGGCGCCGACGAAACCGGGCGTTTTGGCTGCAACGATAGCTAGGTCAATATCAGGGGAGAGCTTTACCTTCTTGGCATGCAATTCGAGAATCTTTGTCCGGCCTTTGATATCGGGACGATCCACTAAAATCTGCCGATCGAAGCGACCGGGGCGGAGCAGCGCGGCGTCGAGGATCTCTGGCCGGTTGGTGGCCGCCATGATGATGACTCCTTGATTGGGATCGAAGCCGTCCATCTCGGCCAAGAGTTGATTGAGAGTCTGCTCGCGCTCGTCGTTGCCGGTAAGCATGCTCACACCGCGGGCTTTGCCGATGGCATCGAGCTCGTCGATGAAGATGATGCTCGGCGCATTCTTAACCGCTTGCATAAATAGATCCCGCACCCGCGCCGCGCCGACGCCGACAAACATCTCGACAAAGTCGGAACCGGTCAGGCTGAAGAAGGGCACCCCGGCCTCGCCGGCCACGGCGCGAGCGAGCAGAGTTTTCCCCGTACCCGGCGGTCCGACGATCAAGACGCCTTTGGGAATATGACCGCCCAATCTTTGATACTTTTCCGGATCTTTGAGAAAACCGACAACTTCAGCGACTTCTTCTTCGGCTTCGTCGATGCCCGCAACGTCCGCGAAGGTAACTCCGGTTTTCTTCTCGATGTAAACTTTCGCCTTGCTCTTGCCGATCTGCATCAAGCCGCCGCTGGCCGACCCCATCTTTTTGCCCAGATAGCTCCACATCAGAAAAAACAGCGCCACGGGAACCACCCAAGACAATAGGGTCGGGAGCCAGTTGCTGGTCACTTCTCCTCTAAACGGCACGTTCGCCGCTTCAAGTTCTGCCGTAAGACCTGGGTCCACCACTCTTACGGTTTCGAAGGAAAAGAGTTTTTTGCTGGCGAGCACGTCAGGAGAAATCTCCTTTAGTTTTTCCGGCGTGAAAATTTCCTTGACCGCCGCGCCCTTCAAATTGCCATCGATGATGGTCTCACGGATCACCAGATCGTTGACCAAGTCTTTTTTAACCAGGGACTTGAATTGGCTATAGCTGATCAGCTCGACAGGGGGGCTGCCGAACAGGTTTTGCATCAACAGGACGAGTGAAATTGCCGCAAGAAAAAACCAGATCAGCGCCGGCCGGAATTTTGTCTCGTTCGGCGAGTCATTTTGCTTTTTCCCGTTGTAGCGCGAGCGCACGGCGGCGATGAATTCCGCGATACGTTTTCGTGGCCCGTTTTTAGCCGGGATTTCGGCAAACTGCCGATCGGCTAGGACCGCAACAATGAGGCGCGCCATATTTTTAATCGATAATTTCATGGGTCACGGGACTCAGAACCTTCTGACTGGAATAGGATTCAATTCTGTCGGCATAGAATCTGCCGAATTATTTCGAAACCAGAATGATTTGCCCAACCCGCCAACCAGCGTGAGTGACAACCCACCCTTTTAACTGCTTCAAAGATAGGTTCGGCCTCCAAGGTTTGCTGTCTAAAATTAGACAAAGAGAAATTTAATCATAGATGCCGCCAGCGAGTTGGCTGGTAACGCCGCGGCGGTATGCGGCGCCGGCAATCCGCGACTTCACCGGCTTCTAAATAAATGCCATTGGCCTGGCAGGCGGTGGCGTAAAGAATACGATCGGTGCAATGGGCGGTGGCGTCTTGACTGAGAGAACGGGGGCGCCCACGCAAGGTGCCAGGATATAACGCCAGCGTGAAAATTTTTTCGCGGAACCCAACGCATGGAGAACCTGAATGCTGGAATTGCGCCAAAAGTAATAATCGGTCACCGAACGCCGCGCAGAATTTCAGGGAGATAAACCGGCTGCCACAGCGACACAGGTTCGATTCTTTTTATTCATCGATGTCATACAGTTCCAGTTGTTGCGCTGCGAAGCGATGGCGTGGCACCGCGTTGGTGACAAACGGAGACTTGGGCGCGTCTAGGGCGTTGGGCTGGTAGGAATACTTCGACCGCGCCACGGGACCAGCGAACCCAGCCGGTTCGCTTGAACCTTCATTGCTGCGCTTGCGCTCCAGCGAGTTCAGCGATTCCGTGGGGAATAAATCGGTCGCCATGCCGGTTAGCATCCTTAACCTCCTAGCTCGCTCACGAATTGACAGAAGTCGCTCCCTAAACCGCAGCTGAGGCAGGACGATCTTTGACCAGCCATTTTTCGCGCATGATCTTGTCCTGGACTCTTAGAAGTCCCTCGGTCAAAGCTTCCGGACGGGGTGGACAGCCGGGAACGTAAACGTCGACAGGAATAATCTTGTCGACGCCTTTGCATACCGAATAGGCGAGCTGAAAAAGCCCGCCACAGTTAGAACAACTGCCCATTGAGATCACATATTTCGGATCGGGCATCTGGTCGTAGAGGAGTTTGGTCCGTTTGGCCATTTTGTAAGTCAGCGTGCCGGCGACAATCATCAGATCGGACTGGCGCGGTGTCGCCCGCGGCACGGCGCCAAAGCGATCGAGATCGGCGCGCGGGCCGCCGGTCTGCATGAGTTCGATGGCGCAGCATGCCAAACCGAACAACATGTACCACTGCGAAGAAGCGCGCCCCCAGTTGAGCAGTTCATCGACCTTGGTAGTAAAAACCGTTTCAGGCAGTTGGTTTATTAACGGCATTGAACCTCCGGTTATGGTTATTGGCGACGAACCTTCAACTATTGTCGATCCGGCTCTTGGCGTCCTGGACGGAAAAGTTGACGACCGTTTACTTCGAGGGCGGAGGAGAAAAAGGCTTACTTGAAGGATTTCAAATAACCGCGAAGAAGAACCCTACGGCTGTTGAGATACCTTGCAAGCCTAGGTGATATGGCTCGTGATAGCAAGGCGAGCTGCAATAGCAGCCTCGCGAATTGGCGACCGAAAAAGCGGACCGACAGGGAAAATCATGCTCTCTTACCGAGCGCCGTCAACCAGCGAAAACTAACCGGCTTACCAAGCTTTTCATCGAAGAGACAGAGTTGCAGCGAGCGCAGACTAGTCGCCAAAGTGATGGGCGCGACGACTTGGAAGGCCGAAACTTCATCCTGGCATTGCTGCAAATTGTAGTTGGGAATATTCGGGCGCACGTGATGAATATGATGCAAACCGATGTTACCGGTAAGCCATTGAAATATTTTCGGCAGCTTAAAATAGGAGCTGCCTTTCAGGGCGACTTTCAGCGGGTCCCAAGATTCGTGGCGCACCCAATAGGCGTTGTCGAATTGGTGTTGGACATAGAACAACCAGACGCCGAGTCCGCCGCCAATCACAATAACCGGCAACTGAACCAGCAGATAGGTTCGCAAACCGATGGTCCAGGTCGCCAGGGCAGCAACACCCAAGAGCATCAGGTTAGTGCGCAGCACGCTGCGACGCTCCCGCTGGCCGGCGCCTTTGGTGCAAAAGCGCTGGACTAAGAGAAACAGCAGGGCCGCCCCCGGTCCGAATAGAACGATCGGATTGCGGTAGAACCGGTAGACGAAGCGTTGCCAGAGCGGCGCCGCCACATACTCTTCGGTCGTCATCGTCCAGATATCGCCTACGCCGCGGCGATCGAGGTCGCCCGCCGTCGCATGATGGCGATTGTGCGCCAACCGCCAGTCTTCAAACGGCGTGAAAGTCAGCACGCCGGTGACAAAGCCGAGAATGCTGTTGGCCCGGTGCGACGCGAAAAACGATCCATGGCAACAATCGTGGAACAGGATGAAGATCCGAATCAGCATGCCGCCCGCTGCGACGGCCAGCATCAGGGTCATCCAGTAGGGATCGTCGCGCTGCACCGTGACAACCATCAGCGCCCACAGAAGGACATAGGGCACG
>JBGTCC010000648.1:0-4078 GCA_041749055.1 Thermodesulfobacteriota bacterium
CTCGGCGGCACGGCGGCAAGATTATTGAAAATCTAGTGTCGCCGAGCGATTCCGGCGCGACTATTCGTTTACCGGCTTAGCCAAACTCGCCTCGACGTAGCCGGGTTTGTTGCCGCGTTTGGATTCTACTTTTAGCCAGCCGTTTTCCTCTTCGACAACGGTGAGCTTGGTGCCCTTGGCGATGTCGGCGATGGTCGGATAGTGCAGCCCGGGACCGCTGCGCACCTGGGTATTGGTCATCGCTTCGTATTTACCTTCGACCCGGCGCGCTTCGCCGAATTCCGGCTTTTCGCTTTCCCCCTCGCCGGGCTTGATCGCCGCCAGTTCGACAAATCCTGGAGCGTTGCCTTTCTTCGAGACGATCAGCGCCCAGTCGCCGTCGCGGCCGACGACGTGAATCTTGGCGTTGGCCGGGATATCGGCGATGCCGCGAAACTGCGGGCCGGGGCCGCTGCGCACCTTGGTATTTTCGACGGTGACGTAGGGGCGGGTTTGTTTGTTCAGGTCGGGGAGATCGTCGGGGCTCGCTACTTCCTCAGTGTTTTTGCAGGCTGTCACGAGTAACAGGATCGCCAATGCGACCGTCCAGCAAGCCGATCTTTTGCCGCTAAGTTTCATGGAATTCCTCCGGAATTATTTCAACTGCGAGATTATAACACAAGCAAAAATCTTAGGTTGGGAATTTTACGCCGCTTCGATAAGGATTTCGGTTTCAGTGAATCTCTTTCCAAACCTTGGCGAGACTCTCGCCGTACACGCTCAATTCCCACTCGCAGAAATAACCGAAGGGCGTGGTCCAGACTTGATAGCCGGTCGCGCTCAAGCGTTGCTGCAATGTGGTCATGAAAGACTCGGCTAGTGCTGCGGGAGCGGTGATGCCGCCAAGATGGGTGAAGGAATGGAGCACGATATTTTTCAACTCGCGCTTGTTGGCGAGCCACTTGATGTGTTTCAAGCTCTGGCGCAGCACCGTGGCAGTTCTTTCGGCGTCGCCGTCGGCGGCTTCGGCGTGGAGAAACACGACGACGGTTTGCCAAACCTCCTGGTCGATGTCTTGATCGGCTACCTCGGCAAGAGTTTTTGAATGGGACTTCCAGCGAAAGCGCTTGGCTTGGAAGCAGAGTAGTTTCATCGATGCAATAACTTAACAACGGATTGGCGTTGTTGCAATTCCTGGGTGGCCTAAGTTAGGTTCATCTATGCCATTCAATTACGTTGAATTCATGACTCAACTGATGGCGCCGCAACCCTATCCCTCGCCACCGAACTTCGCTCCGCCAAAGCTGGCGCGATTGCGCAAGCCAATCGCTGAATCGACCATAGGAATTTTTACCAGCGCCGGAGTTCAGCTCGCTAACGACAAGCCTTTGGCCGAGACCAATGATCTGTCCTATCGATTGATCGGCCGCGATACTTTGGTTGCCGATTTGGTGATTGCGCACCAAACGCCAGTACGAGTCTGGGCACTGGACGACATCAACGTTGCTTTTCCGCGCGACCGGTTGATCGAGCTCGAATCTGAGGGAACCATCGGGCGGTTAGCGCCGCAGGCAGTGTCAATGGTCGGTTCGATCACGAAATTTACCGACCTGATCGAACAGACGGTGCCGGCGATTCAAAAAGAGTTCGAGTCCCAAGGCGTCGACCTGGTTCTCCTATTTCCCTTCTGACCTTCATGCCATCGGTCCGTCGGACTGATCGCAAGAGCGCTTGAGGCCAGGGGGATGCCGACTTTGAGCATGACCTGCTTGTTGGAGGTAAGCCAAGCTTTTAAGCCGCCGCGAACGGTTTTTCTCGATTTCCCCATGGGCTGTCCCGCGGGAAAGCCTGGCGAGCCGGAGCTTCAACGTGAGATTCTCCGCAGCGCGTTAAAAGCCGCGCCCGAGTTTGGCACACCGTGGAAGATCTTTGAGCTGCCGTTCCAATGGTCAGCCGACGGCAACAGAGAATGGGAAGCTGAGGTGCGAGAACTTTATCGTCACGGCTTGGCCACCGTGTCGGCGCACATCGCCGACCATCAAGTGCGCGGCGAGTCGCTCGATGGCCGCGAGCGGGAATTTGCCCTGCGTTGCAACTGCTAGAGTGTAATCAGACGCAGTCCAAGAAGTTCTGCAGTAGCTTCTTGCCTTCTTCGGCGAGGATCGATTCCGGATGAAACTGCACGCCTTCGACCGGGAAAGTCTTGTGGCGCACGGCCATAATGACGCCGTCGTCGGTCTCGGCGCTGACTAGGAGTTCCGCCGGAAAACTCTGCGGCTCGATCACCAGAGAATGATAGCGCATGGCGGCGAAGGGGTTTTTCAAGCCACGGAAAATCGTCTTGGCGTCGTGGCTGACGTCCGACAGCTTGCCGTGCATGATCGACGGGGCGCGGACGATCCGGCCACCGTAGGCGGCGCCGATGGACTGATGGCCCAAGCAGACGCCGAGGATCGGTGTGCGGGCGCCGAAGCGCTTGATGACAGCGCAGGAAATACCGGCTTCCTTCGGCGTGCACGGCCCCGGCGAGATGACGATTTTTTCAGGGCGCAGGTCGGCGATCTCATCGAGGCTGATTTTGTCGTTGTAGACGACCCGCACCTCGGCGCCGAGCTCGCCCAGATAGTGATACAGGTTGTAAGTGAAGGAATCGTAGTTATCGATCAGCAGGATCATCGCTTTCTCCACTGCTCGGCGAGCTCCACCGCGCGCAACATGGCGCGGGCCTTGTTCAAGGTCTCCTGGTATTCAAGCGCCGGGTCGGAGTCGGCGACAATGCCGGCGCCGGCATTGACATATAGCTTCTTGCCTTTCATGACGATGGTGCGGATCACAATGCAGGTGTCGAGATTTCCATTATACCCGAAGTAGCCGATGGCGCCGCCGTAGAGGCTGCGCTTTTGTGGTTCCAATTCGGCGATAATCTGCATGGCGCGGATCTTCGGCGCGCCGGAGAGCGTGCCGGCGGGAAAGGCTGAGACGAAAAGATCGAAGGGGGTTTTGTCCTGGGCCAGTTTGCCGCGCACGTTGGAGACGATATGGATCACATGGGAATACCGTTCGATGGCCATGAGCTCGTTGACTTCGACGCTGCCGATGGCAGCTACCCGGCCGACATCGTTACGGCCGAGGTCGACCAGCATGATATGCTCGGCGCGTTCTTTCGGGTCCGCCAGTAGTTCGGCTTCGAGCTCGCGTTCTTCTTCCGCCGTGGCGCCGCGCCTGCGCGTGCCGGCGATGGGGCGCAGCTCGATGGTATCGCCGGTGAGTCGCACCAGGGTTTCCGGCGACGAGCCGATGACCCGCAGATCGTCCAGTTCCAGATAATACATGTAGGGCGACGGATTGACGAATCTGAGGGCGCGGTAGATTTCAAACGGATCGCTGTCGGTTTCGCTTTCCAGTCTCTGGCAGAGCACGGTCTGAATGATGTCGCCGGCTTTGATATAGTCCTTGGCCCGGTTGACCATTCGCTGAAATGCTTTTGGACTCAAGTTGGAGCGGAATTTGCGCTTGCCGCTGGCCGGGCTCAAGTCGCGCGGTTCGATGCCGCGCGGTTTCTTCTGCAGCGTCGAGATGACCTGATGAATTCGTTTCACCGCGCTGTCGTAGGCCCGGCGTATATTCTTGCCAGTTTCGATTTGGACGTTGTCGATGACTTTGATGGTGTGCTTGAGATTGTCGAAGGCGATCAGAGTCTGCACGAACAAGAAAAAGATCTCGGGCATGCCGAGAGGGTCTTTCTTGTGGTTGACGATACCATGAAATTGCTCGACGGCGTCGTAGGCGACGTAGCCTAAGGCGCCGCCGAAAAAGGGCGGAACACCGGGCACCGGCACAGGCCGGTAATCCTTCAGCAGTTGTTCCAGCGCTTTTAGCGGCGTGTCGGTTTGCCATTTCCTGACCTTGCCGTTATCGATGATTTCGACTTGGTTGCCTCTCGCTTTAAAGACCCGCTGCGGCCGGGTGCCGAGAAACGAATAGCGCGCCCAGCGCTCGCTGCCTTCGACGCTTTCTAAAATGAACGCGTAGCGGCCGCGCTCGAGACGCTTGAAAAATGACAGCGGCGTTTCCAGATCCATCAGGAGCTCTTGATAGA
>JBGTCC010000649.1:0-11522 GCA_041749055.1 Thermodesulfobacteriota bacterium
GACGGCGGTGGACGCCCACGTTTTAGAGAAAGTCGCCAGACGAGCACGCCGGCAGAGCAGTGACGACCCCTTCGGCACGCTCACGTGGCAAGAGCGGCGCATCCTCGCTCAGCTGGCCGAAGGTAGAAGCAACCGCGAAATCGCCGCCATGTTCAATCTTGCAGAGAAAACCATTCGCAATTACGTAAGCCAGATCCTGGGCAAGCTCAATCTCGCCTCGCGCACGCAAGCCGCTGCCTACGCCATTCGCCACAATCTCAAGCCCCGCACGCGTTAGCACTAGCGCAATCAAGCATCGGCCGCGCGGACAAATGTCCCAAACTTCATGGGACAAATGCCGCTAGGCGCCTATCTATCGCCAAGCTATAGATAGCGTTGAGAGTATTCCAGGAGAACCTCTATGAAGCGCGTTAAGTTGCTTGGCATCGGTTGTCTACTGTTTCTGGTCTCATTGGCATGGGCGCAGGAAGATCGCATTGGTTTTCCCAAGGATTATCAAAAGACATTTCAGTTCTATCACGCGACCAACAACGAGGAGCGTAAAACGCTCCGGGAAATCTGGATCAACAGCGCCGGCGCAAAAACCGAACCGGGCAAATCGTTTCCCCACGGCACGGTGATCATCATGCTCGGCTATCGATCGAAATCCCAAGACGGCCAGCCACTAAAAGACGACCAAGGTCTTTACGTGAAAGACGCGCTTGCCAGGATCGACGTCATGCGTAAAGAAAAAGGCTACGGGACGATTTACGGCGATGCTCAATCCGGCGAGTGGGAATACAATACCTACAATCCAAGAGGAGACGTGATTCCCGGCGAGGCCAAGCGCTGCGCCCAGTGTCATCAAGACGCATTGGCCACGGACTATGTGTTTAGTGCAGAAAAGTTGCCACCGAAGTAGTTGCGCGCGCACAGTCGGCATTCTCCCGAGCGTTTAGCTTCACGAATAACGATTCAGCGCGCTCTCAGTCGCTGTCGATCATTCGCTAACCGCAAACGAAGTCACCGCCCCGGTGCAAGCGAACCAGGACAAACACCGTCGTTTTCCCCCTGTGATTTCATTTCTGCCACCTAAGCTGCTATCCTGACGCAATCTTGAGCGGGAGAAACCAACCTTGACCGATATTCTCAACTGGATCATGGACTCCATCCGCGCCTACGGGGCTTGGAGCGTATTTGCCGGCGTTATCATCGAATCGGTAATCGTGCCCATCCCGTCGCCGCTGATCATCATGGGCGCGGGCTTTATTTTGATCAGCGCTGATCTAAAATTCTTCGAAGCCCTGATGCCGATCTTGTTGCAGATCGTCCTGCCGGGCGCCATCGCCTCGACAGTTGGCGCTTATATCGGCTACGCCATCGGCTACTATGGCGGCAAGCCGATGGTCGACCGCTGGGAGAGGTTGTTGGGATTTAGTTGGAAAGATGTCGAATCCTTGGAAAAACGCTTTTGCGACGGCCAGGTCAACACGACGATCTTTTTTCTCCGCGCTCTGCCGGTTTTTCCGCTTTCCGTGATTTCCGCGGCGGCGGGCTTACTGCGTCTGCCCCTAAATCGATTTAGCCTATGGACTTTCTACGGCACGATTCCCCGCTGCCTGCTGCTTGGCTACCTCGGTTGGGGTCTGGGCGAAACCTATCAAGGCATCGCCAAAGGCATCGATAAAGCGGAAGGGATTGTTTCGGGAATTCTCGTCTTGGCCATTATGGGCGTCATCGTCTGGCTGCGCGCCCGCGTGCGCGGCAAAATTCTCGATAACAGCTGAATCTACGTTCCTCGGAAAAATCACCCTAGAACCAGTGTTGCTCCGAGCCGATTTCCCAGCCGAGCAAAAGTCCGAACACGACACTGGCAAATCCCGCAAGCACGCGGATCCAACGGTTCGCAACCGAGAAGCGTCGCGTCGTGAGAATGAACGGCAAGCTGATGATGCCGCTCAAAAGCAACATCCCACCAACGGAACCGAGACCGAAAATCACGATATAAGCGAGGCCGGCCAAGGGCGAGGTGATCGTGCCGAGTACGAGCAACATCAACGCCGCGCTGCCGGCCAGGCCATGCACCATGCCAACGAAAAACGGGCGGCGCATCGCCTTGAACGGATGGTTGTGGCCATGGTCCTGCTGCGGCTTTTCATGGACGTGAAAATGAGCGTGGGTTTCAGGATTATGCGTATGGGTGTGCAAATGAACCTGCGCCGGGCCAAAGGTGCGACGCAATACGTTCAGGCCGAGCAGCACCAGCATAATCGCCACGAGAAACTCTAAGCCGGCCGCAACCGACTGGGAAATCGAAAGGCGCAGACCGATCACCAACAGGCCGACCAGAAACAATGTCGTGGTGTGGCCCAAGCCCCAAAATGCGCCAATCAACGACGCCCACTTGAAGTTCTTATGCTCGCTGACGATTGTCGACACCGCGATCAAATGATCGGGATCGAGGGCATGCTGGATTCCCAGCAGCAGTCCCAAACCGAAGGCGGCAAAGAGCGAAGCTTCCATGGTGTAAAAAATAGACAGAGATTTGAGGCAGAGACAGTGATCACGCCGCACTCCTCGTTCTGACTCTCCGTCTCAAGTCTCTGTCTCGATTCTCTGTCTCTGTCTCAATTCTCTGTCTCTGCGGAAGCGGTTGGCCGGTCTGCGTGCCGATCCACACTTCGCCGCCTTCGAAAACTTCTTTCTTCCAAATCGGCACGGTCTTTTTGATCTCTTCGATGGCGAAGCGGCTGGCGGCAAAGGCCGCCTCGCGGTGCGCCGACGAGACAGCGATGATCACGCTCGCCTCGCCGATCTGCACCGGACCCAATCGGTGCACGATCGCCATGCGGCGGATCTGCCATTTCTCTGCCGCCTCGGCGCCGATGCGCGCCAGTTCTTTCTCCGCCATCTCAGGATAGGCTTCGTAGTCCAGCGCGATAACGTTCCGCCCTTCGTTATTGTTGCGCGTAGTGCCGATAAACGTCGCGATGGCGCCAGCTTCGGCATCGGTGACATAACCCACCAGTTCGTTTAGGTCGATGGAAAAGTTCTGTACGCGAAACATAAAATCTCAGCCTCCACTCACCGGCGGAAGAAATACCACTTCATCGCCGTCGTGGAGTTTCTCATCTAAGTGGACGTAATTCCGATTAACCGCGTAGAGCAGCCGAATCCCCGGCACATCGAGCTTGGGATAGGTTTTTTGTAACCCGTGCCAGAGATCGCCCACCGTGGCGCCTTCGCTGAGTTCCTGGGTCGCTTCGGCGGTTCCGGCGCGCTCGCGCAGGATCGCGAAAAACTTCACCCGGATTTTCATTTGCCTTGCAGCTGCGAGACCATGTGGCGGATTTCCGGCAGGATCAATTTCTCCATCGCCAAGGTCACTGCGCCCTTCGAGCCCGGCAGCGAGATCAAGACTTTGCCGCGCGCCGTGCCGGCGGCGGCCCGGCTCATGATCGCCGCCGAACCGATGTCGAGATAGCTTAAATAGCGAAAAATCTCGCCGAAGCCGTCGAGCTTTTTGTCGAGAAAGCGGCTGACGACTTCGTAAGTGCCGTCCCGCGGCGCGATGCCGGTGCCACCGTTGATGATCACCGCTTCGACATCGGCGCTTGCCAGTGCTTCATCGAGCAACGCTTCGATCTGCACCGGCTCGTCTTTGACGATCCGATAGCCGGCCGCGTGATGGCCTTCGCCGCTCAGAAATTGCTTGATGGTCTGGCCGCTGGTGTCGGTGCTTTCATCACGCGTATCGCTCACCGTGATGACGAAACAGCGCACGCTTTTTTGGGCTTTTTCTTTATGCTCGTGGACTGACATGGGCGCCTCGCAGCGAATTTTCACTGGCGACTATAACAACCGACCCTGGTGAATTCAAACCAGCGAATTTTCTACGGTTTCGCCGGCTTTGCCGGGGCGGGACAGATCTTTTTGATGTCGTCCCAGGAATAATCCGGCAACAGTTTCCGTGAACTGGCGGCGCTCGCGGCGATCATGCTCTTGAGCCGGGCGATGCGCACCTCGGTCTGCGGGTGAGTCGAAACATAGGGCAGCGTCGTCGCCAAGTTAGATTCCTCTTTGCGCACCGATTCGAAGAAGGCGATCATGCCGGCGGGATCGATTTCCCCGGCCAAGAGCATCTGCAAACCGGCCGCATCGGCTTCCAACTCATGCTCGCGGCTAAAGCGCATCTGCGCCAACATTTGCGCCGCCTCGACGCCGAAGGAAACGATGCCGCTGACATCGCCCAATACCGCGGCGACCAAAAAGCTGGTGGAAGCGTATTCGAGCAGCGAGCGCGTCACATGGCGCTTGAGAATATGTTGCAGCTCATGGGCCAAGACACCGGCCAGCTCTTCGGCATTTTCCGTGCGGTCCAACAAACCGCGAAAGATGACGATATGCCCGCCGGGAGCGGCCAAGGCGTTGAACATCGGCTGGTTGACCACATGAATCTTGAATCGGTATTTAGTCTCGCCCTGAGTCGCTAGCATGGCATCGACCATGTTTTCGATTTTCGCCTGTCGTACCGGATCGCTGCAGCGCTGCTCCGGCGGCGCGACATACTCCAGCACGCTCTGGCCGAGCTGCTCTTCCCACGACACCGGCACCCAGGGCGCGGCGATTTTAGCGAGAGTGGGAATGCCCCAAAAATAACTCCCAACGATCAAGGCTAGCGACGCGCAAGCGGCGATGATGGTGAGCTGGAAGCGCTGCGTTCGCTTGGCCGGGTTGTGGAAGCCACCGGCGCGGCTGGGCAAGAGCTGGTGGAAGGAAGTGAGAAAGCTCTCGTCGTCAATCAACAAGGCTTCGGCCGGTTCGCCGCCATGCTCCAGGCGGACCTGCTCGCCGGCGTAGGCACCCTGGGATTGGCGGATCGCCGCGTAAGGCCAATTAAGCATGACGCCGTCGTCGAGATCGATGCGCAGATTACCCGGCTCGAGATAAATCCTCGCCGTGCGCCGCTTGGCGCTTTGACCGTCGAGGTAGTAGCCGAACCATTGCAGTTGCATCGTTGACGCGCGCGAATTTGCTCAACCAAGATCGAAGTCGAGATCGAGAAAACCTGAGAGTCCCTCGCCCGTCGCCGTTGCCGTCTGAATTTCTTGCATGACATCGGCGAATTCGAGAGCCCCGACCATTGTCAGGTGGCTGGCGTAGTAGCGCATATTGCGCACGGTGATCCATGACCAGCCAAGACCCAAGGTCAGAATGAAGAGAATCGCGTTGCCGATCCACAAACCGAACACGCCGCCGCCGGTAACCGACGAGCGAAAGCGCGCCGCCTGGAACGACGTATGGTCGGCGTAGTAACGCTGCACCCGTGCCCAATACCAAAACCAACAGATAAAAAACGTCGGCAGCGTCAGCACCATATGCAGCACGAAACTCAAAAAAAGATCACGGCCACGGCCGTCGAAAGCGAATCGCTGATTGCCGAAGAAGGAATCCGCAACCATGAAAGTCTGCCGCCGGTTCTGCCAGAACGGATAGTAAAATCCCAAACTCATCACCGTCAGCAACCAACCCTTGATATAAATCGCCATGAAGTCGCGCACGCCGCCGCGAAATGAAAAGCGGATGCCACGCCAAGACATGCGGCTCAACCGGTAGCGACGAGCATTAACCATGGCGATGGGAATGAAGATTCCGACGACGGTGTATATAAGTATCTGCAGGACATCGAATAAGTCGGACTCCATGCCGACGATAACCTGCAAGACCGCCAAGACGAACAGCGGAATACCGAAAAGCACCATCGCCTTCGTCCAGCCGATCAACAGCTCCCGGCCGGTGCCATGATAGGCGAAGCGGTCGCCGGCAAACTCGGTCTGGCTCGCCAGGTAGCTGCGCACTTTGACCCGGCCCCAAAATGAATAAACGCCCAGAGTGATCAAACTCACAAAAAGATTGACGATCTGGATACCGAACAGCGATCCGCCCCGGCCGTGGAATCGGACCGGGTAGGTCGAATTTGTCGCGGTATCCAATATTTGAGCTGGAGGGTCCAAGAAGTCCGACGCCATTGCCCCACATCCCCCTTCCACCGCACCAGATGAGCCGACATGATACCCAATCTAGACTTGCGCAAGCAAACGAACTCGGCGTGACTCAGTGCATGAGTTCGACGTAGGGCTGGCTAAACCGCCCAAGACCACCTCCAGCTTGGCCCGACCGGTGAGGATAAATCCCAAAGCAAAAATCAACGCGAGCCATCTCGCCAAAATACTCTTGGGAGCCCAGGCTCGGCGATGGTTTCCGGCCGACCGCCGCCACCGGCCACCTGAACATGAACCACACCGGACTGAATCAGATAGAGCGCATCGCCCTTATCGCCTTAGGCAAACACTTTTGCCCGGCGGCGAACTCTACATCCACCAGATAGCCCACAATCTTAAGGACATATTCGCGCGACAAGCCGGAGAAGAGCGGGTTGATTCTTATGGTATCGGCTCCACAGGCTATCGGTAGTTTGGTGTCGGACGCGCCGAACCAGAGCTGCTTGAGCTCGATGGCAGCGGAGTCCGATTCATGATCTTTCCCGCTAAACGCGCAGCCGAATAGCCGATGTGAGCGTAAAGTTTCCAGACATTCGCGCCACCTGCCGGATTGAACTCCCCCGTGCCGACCTCTAGGATGGGACTGACATGAAGTGTGAGCCGTTTTCCCTCTACATTCATATACCGTACTGCATCAGCAAGTGTCCGTACTGCGACTTTAATTCCCATGTCGTGGCACAGATCCCGGAAGCCGGTTATACCGATGCGCTGCTACGGGAATTAGCACTTTATGGAGAGGAACCTGACTGGCGCGACCGCACGCTGCAAAGCATTTTTTTCGGCGGCGGCACGCCGTCGACGTTCAAACCCGCCAGCATCGGCCAACTCCTAGCCCGGGCGGCCGCGATTTTTCCCATCGCCAGCGACTGTGAAATTACCATGGAGGCGAATCCAGGCACCGTCGACGCCGGTCATTTCGCCGGCTACCGCAATGCCGGGGTCAATCGCATCAGCGTCGGCGTCCAGTCTTTTCAGCCGAAACTATTAAAGTTCTTGGGACGCGTCCATTCGGCCGCCGAAGCCGAGAACGCCTTGAACATCGTCAAACCATCCGGCTTTGACAATTTCAGTTTCGATTTGATCTACGCCAATCCTGGGCAAACTCTGGCCGATCTCGAAGCCGATCTCGACACCGCATTGAACTTCCAGCCGCCGCATCTATCCGCTTACAATCTCACCTTCGAAGAGGGCACGCCGTTCCATCACGAATACCGTGCCGGCAGAATGGCGAACCTGGACGAATACGTAGAGATCGCCATGGCCGATCTGATCGATGCCAAACTGGACGCCGCCGGCTTGAAACGCTACGAGATCTCCAACTACGCCCGGCCGTGGTTTTACTCGCGCCACAATGTGAACTATTGGCATAGCGGCGACTATCTCGGCCTCGGCGCCGGCGCCCACAGCTACCGACGCAACGACGACGGCGTCACCGGACAACGCTGGAACAATGAGAAGAGCCCGGCCAAATACATGGCCCAGATCGACGACAGCCGCCAAGCCGTGATCGAACGGGAAGCCATCGACCCGCACAAAGCGGCGGCTGAATTCATGTTCCTAGGCTTGCGCATGACCGAAGGCATCCGCAGCGACATTTTCCGTCAACGTTTCGGCCAAACACACCGGCAGTTTTACCCACAGATCGACAGTTGGATCGAAGGCGATCTGCTAATCGAGAGCGCGGGATTTTTGCGCTTCACGCCTAAAGGGCTTATGCTCGCCAACTCGATCTTCGTGCATTTCATGTAGGGGCGGCCGGCGGTCGCCCTTAACGACAGATTATTTTCTCTGGAGGATACGATGATTACCGCTGACCTAACTAATCTTCGCATCGATCATATCGGCAGCATGGTGCGCCCGGCGCAGCTCAAAGAGGTCTTTGCGCGCTTTGATCGCGGCCAAGCATCCAAGGATGAATTGACCCAAGCTCAGGACCGCGCGATCCGGGATGTCATTGCGCTGCAAGAAAGTCACGGCTATCCCGTCGTCACCGACGGCGAATTTCGCCGTCATAGTTTTCAGGAGAGTTTTTCCGAATGCGTCACCGGCTTCGACGTGCCGAAGAATATCGGCCTTTACTACGAGAAACGCGACTTGAACGAAACCCCGCTTGAGCGCGCCGAGCAAAACTTTGAAGAGGCAGGCCCGGCGATCGTCACCCGGCGGGGCGCCGCGGAACGCTTGCAGGTCGTGCGCAACTTGCCGCTGGAAGAGTACCGCTATGCCCAAAGCGTCGCGAAAGTGCCGGCCAAAGTCACGATCCTCGGCCCCGATCGCATCGCCCAGCGCTTCAAATGGGAAGCGTCGTTGAATGTCTACAAAGGCCTTGACGACTTCGTCGAACATATCGTCGCCATCGAACGGCAGATGATCGCTGAGCTCGTGAAAGCCGGCTGCAAGTACATCCAGATCGACGCCCCCGGCTACACCGCCTATGTCGACAAAATTTCGCTGGCGAGAATGCGGTCCCGCGGCGAGGACCCGGAACGAAATTTCCAACGTTCCATTGACGCCGACAACGCGCTGATCGAAGGTTTTCCCGGTGTCACGTTTGGCATTCACATCTGCCGCGGCAACGCCCGCACCATCGATCCGCAAACCGGCAAGCTCGTGCCGCAGTGGCATCGCGAAGGCTCCTACGACGCCATCGCCGAGAAACTCTTTAACACGCTCAAACACCAAAGATTGCTATTGGAATATGACAGCGACCGCGCCGGCGGCTTCGAACCACTGCGCCTAGTTCCCAAAGACAAAATCGTCGTCCTCGGTTTGGTCTCGACGAAAAACTCCGACATGGAATCCGTCGACGACCTGAAACGCCGCATCGACCAAGCAAGCAAATACCTGCCGGTCGAACAACTCGCCTTGAGCCCGCAATGCGGCTTCGGCGGCATCGATTCGAAAGTGCTAAGCGAAGCGGAGATGTGGCGGAAGCTGGATACGATTGTGGAGGCAGCGAAGCAGGTCTGGAGTTAACCCAGACTGAGAATTGTCTATGACGCTAACTGTCTGGCCTGACGCTACTCAGCCACTCCTCGTGCACATCGACCCAGATCGAATCTTGGTCGTGGCAGGTCGAAACTTCACTCAGATCGAACTTGACTGTATAGAGCGGATTATGGATGCCGCGATGGTCGCGGACATTTTCCAACACACCGTGGACTAGGCCGATGACGCCGCGCTTGCCGCGAATGTAACGTGGCGTGCGCGGATTGCCGTTGGGATTTTCGGCGGCGACCATGACGGCGTCGCCGATATTGTATTTGCTAGTCGTGTCGTTCACAGACTTTCTCAATCGGGCCGCACCCGCGGCATTTCCGGCTCGACATGGGCTGCTTGTCTGGCGCGCAACTGCGACGGTTCCAGTGCGTAACCCGCGCCGATCAAACTATCGACCGTGACCAGCTTGGCCAATTCTGCTTCCGACATGCCCTCGGTGCCTTCAGGACGTTGCGGCAAGACGAAGTAGCGCACGTCGGAGGTGCTGTCCCATACGCGTAATTCTATATCGCTGGGAAGTTCCAGCTGGAACATATCCTTCACGCAGGCACGCGGGTTTTGCACGATGTTGGTACGGTAGCTTTCGTGCTTGTACCACCAGGGGGTGTCGCCGAGGATGTCATAGGGATAACAGGAGCATAGCGTGCAGACGATGACGTTATGCGTCTTTTCGGTGTTTTCGACAACCACCAATTTGCCAACCTTGCCCTGATGCACGCCCAGTTCTCTGAGCGCCTCGCGGCCGGTATCGAGCAACGCCTGTTTGAACTCCGGGTCGGTCCATGCTTTGGCGACGATAACGCCGCCGGCCCAAGGCCGTTCTTCGTGTAATTGCTTCCAGCGCTGTGCCAAGTCGTCGCGCGTCGCCCAGCCGCGTTTGATCAAGGCTGAACGAATACTTCCAGCAACTCCTGATAATCGTTTAGATCTTGTTCCACGCTCGCCATGCGCTCTTCGAGGGTGCCATGGTGTTCCTTCTTCTTAATCTTAAAAAAATCGTCGTAGTCGCCGCGCTCCTTGCGGTTGTCCTCGGTGACCATGTCCATGCCTTCGACGGCGCGCGCCGAAACCAGGGCGATGCCTTTGACATATTCATCGAGCCACTCTTCCAAATAACGCACCCGGGCTTCGAGATTCTTTCCCTGCGGCTTGGCAGCCTTAAAGAAGTGATCCTTCTTTTTAAGCGTCGAGCGCACTTTAAGCAAATCGTAAAACGTCACGACATTGCGCCGCAGTAAATAGAAAATCCTTGGCTCGAAACGCTTGGCCCGGTAATATTCCAGATCCTCCTCGACGGCTTTAATATGCGCCATGTAGTCGTGCATATGGCCTTCGAACGGCTTGTGCCCATGCTTTCCTGACATCTCAAAGTCCTCCGCGTCGCTGCGCTTCAGTGGGTGTCGAATATTTCTTGATACTGTTTTAACTTCGCTTTGGTCGCATCGGTTTCCGCCTCAGTCGGTTGAGCCGCGTCGGCTGCCGGCGGTAAACAACCGAGCTTCAGCAAGCACGCCATCAATAACAGCCGCGCCTTGGTCGCGGTCAAATTGCTCCCAGCAATCGCCAGCGGATCGCGCGTGGCATCGACAAAGCCGCCAGCGTTGCCGCGACCGACTTTGACCACCGCCATGCCGCTGAAGGTCGCGCGCTTTAACGCCGCGTCCACCGCATTGCTCATGGCGCCAAAGGGCGCCGAGCCTTCGGCCACGAAGCCGGCGAGCGGCGCCACGCGTAAATTGCTTTCAATGCGCGCCAGAATATCGACTTCGCTACTGGCGTCACCAGAGGTGTCTTCGGGTAAATAACGCGCATGCTTGGCAATAGTGACCTTGGGAATTGCCGATGAAAGCAGCTCTCCCGCGCTATCTTTGACCGCTACGTGGACCGTTCCGATCCTTGAACCTTGAACCCTTGAACCTTGAACTTCTGTCGGCAATTGAGAGAGATTCACCAGCGAGTTGTGCGTATGCCGCTTGATCGGCTTGAAAGAAAACTGCGGCAAGCCCGGATGGCCCATTCTGCCGATGATGCCGCCATGGCCGCCGGTGGCGATGTAGCCGCCGGGACGGGCGTCGGCTTTTTGTACATCACGCGCGGTGAATATCTGCTCGTCTAAAATCGCCACCGCGCCGATACAGTCGTGGCCATGGTCATCGGCCCAAATCTTCGACGTAATGTAATCCACCGAATCGACGATATTGCGGTCGCCGTCATTGCCGATGGCGCCATGGGGACGCTGCGAGGAATTGCCGACAATCGGTACGGTCGCGTCGATCAGCAGATTCAGCCAGTAGGTGGTCTCCTCGACGAAGGGACTGCCTTCAAGCCAAATCCCGCCGCAATACCTGCCGCTGCCTAAAGCTTGCTGTACGACGTTGGTCAACCGTGCCAGCGCCGCCATGGGTGGCTCTTTGCGCAGATAACCGGGGCGGTAGGGAAAGAAATCGTTGCCGCGAATCTCGGGTGGAATGTCCCCTGTGC